>DAOVMB010000471.1 GCA_030630905.1 Sedimentisphaerales bacterium | reverse complement strand
CCAACAATTCTGGATTCCCGCTTTCGCGGGAATGACAAGCTACAGAATCGATTATGACAAAGTAATAGTTAGCGTTCTGCGAAAGTGGTTATGATAAGAACGGAAAAAATATCCTGTAATTTGTGTGGCGGCAAAGACTCGGAATTCCTGTTCGAGGCAAGGGACCGGCTGCACGGAATTGGAGGGACATTCGGCTATGTTCGCTGCTCTGAATGCGGCCTTGTCTATATGAATCCGCAGGTCGTGCCGGAAGACATCGGAAAACTCTATCCTTCGGATTATGCTCCCCACACGACGGCGGCAAAAGGCACTGCGGCTGGAATGCGTTCGTTGTACAACCGGCTGATAAAGACACCCGTGATTGCACAATTGGTCAGGTGGGTAACGAATGTAAAAATCACAAACGACATCTATCGCGGACTCGATCAAAAGAGCCGAATTCTAGACGTTGGCTGCGGCGCCGGGGCGTTCCTGAACCGTGTCAAAACCGAGAAAGGCTGCGAAGTTTATGGAGTCGATATATCCGAGGCCGCCATCGAAGCGGCAAAAAGCTCTTTCGACCTCGACATCTTCAAGGGCACAATTACCGAAGCACCTTTCGAGGATGGTTCTTTCGATGTTATCACCTCCTGGTGGTACCTGGAGCATGTCCCCGATCCTCATGCGACAGCGGCAAGAATCAGCAGTCTTTTGAAACGAAACGGACATTGCATCATCGGCGTTCCCAACTTCAACAGCTTCAATGCAAAAGGCTTCAAGGGCAAATGGTATCACCTCGATTGCCCGCGTCATTTGTGCATCTGGACGCCGTCGGCGATGAAAAGGCTTTTAGGGCAGCACGGCCTGACGGTGACAAGAATCATATATGACAAAACACCGTGGGGCCTGCGAGGTTCGCTGCAATATTCACTGTTCGGCGATAACATCAATCCGAAAAACCGCAACAGGATAAGACAGTCCCTGCTGTTGTGGATGCTTTTATTGCCGTGGACGATAATAGTATCATTGCTGAAAAAATCAGATATAATCGTAGTTTACGCAAAGAAAACAATGGACGAATAGTAGTTTGTCGAGCATGAATTTGAAAATTGTCACCTGTGATTGGGTGGCAGCCTCAAAGCCGAAGGCTTTGGGGATGGTCAAATCGCCAGAAGCCATCCCCAAGCTTCGCTTGAGGCTGCCACCCCTCCAGACTATGAAATCAAATTTGACAGTCTAACAGGCTCGTGCTACGTAAGAGCAGTTAAAGGCGTATTCTTATGACAAAAGAATATTTTTACGACCATTTTCAGCAGGACAAACCTACCGGTGTCGGTAATTGGATTTCGAAGGCTTTTGCCGGAAAAATCTTTAAATACGCCGGGATAGAATCGGGCCACAACATCCTGGAAACGGGGCCGGGACGAGGTGTTTTTGCCGATACCTGTCTTAGAGCAGGGGCCGAATACTGTGCCGTCGAACCGAACCGGCGGATGGCTGAGTCGCTTGAGAAAAGAGGAGCCAATGTCGTTTGTGCAATGGTGCCACCGTTGCCTGAGATGGACAGGCAGTTCGATTTTGCCGTGATGATAAATGTCATGGAGCACATGAATAGTATGCAGGATGCTCTGCAAATTACACAACAGATAAGAGGAGTTCTAAAACCGAAAGGAAAGTTCGTAATATGCTCGCCGGACTATTTGAACTACCGGTACAACTTTTTCAACTGCGATTTTTCTCACAGCTATATAACGACCAGACGAAGGCTCAAGCAGCTTTTGATTAGTGGGGGATTTAATAATATTAGGAGCTGCTATCTGTCCGGCCCGATGACCGGAGTCACGGGCATGCTCATCTCTGCTATAGTCTCCCGCATGCCTTTCGGATTTCTGAACGGGGCGTTTCCGAACAGTAAAGTCTTTCACAAGCTATACAAAATGCAATTGACCTTCTCAAGAAAGATCCTGATTCTCGGAGAAAAGCAAGCCTGACCGAAAGAGCACACCGCCTCTGACGGAATCCAAAGCCGGATATGACAACTCGCAGCAAACAATTAGCCAAACTCCTTATCAGAATCCTGATTACAGCGGGACTTCTCGTATGGGTTTTCAGCCAGATAGGTCTTGGACAATTCGGGCAGGCCGTCAAGATGGCAAGGTGGCAGTTGTTGATAGCTGTTTGGGCGCTGACCGTAATCTTTTTCTGGATTCGCTCTATAAAAATGCAGCTTATTTTGAAAAAACAAGATTGTAAGGTCGGTATCGCTACAATATTCAGAGCAAGTGCGGTCACCTCGCTTTACAGCATGATTCTACCTGGACTGCTGAGTACGGGTGCAAAGTGGTACATTCTCAAAAAAGATTCCGGAAAGGGAAGCAATGTTCTAAGCAGTATGGTATACAATCAACTGGTAACAATGTTCGTCATGATAGTATTCGGGCTTGCCGCGTTAATGATTACAAATCCCGTACTACTCTTGAAGACAGATGTCAACAATCGGTGGTTACTACCTTTAATTTGCGGAATTTTACTGACAGTTATCATACTTGTTTCTTTGCTCCTGTTAGGCCGTCGAACCGGCGGCAAAATCATCGACTGTTTCGGATTTTTACTAAGGCCCTTCCCTGTACAAATACGCCAAAAAGGCCGGGAAATACTCGACCAGATCGCAACCTTTCAAGCTGCCGGAGCCGGATTTCACCTGAAGATTGCTTCGGTTACAACCATCGATACCCTCATAGGCGGCGTTATCATTTATGTCCTGTCCGCCCGGGCCGCAAATGTCGCCGCCCCCACTGGTGTATTGGTGTGGATATGTGCAGCTATATGTGTCCTGGGAAGAGTTCCTATATCCGTGGCCAATCTTGGTGTCAGAGAGATCACATTGGTAGGACTTTTAGGCTTCTATGGCGTTGAGAAATCGCAGGCTCTTTTAATGTCGATGATAATATTTTCCGCATTAGTCTTAATGGCTGTT
>DAOVMB010000467.1 GCA_030630905.1 Sedimentisphaerales bacterium | reverse complement strand
CGGCATTACCATCGCCACTATCGTGGTGGCGTCTCTTCTGTTACTCCTGCTCATGGGCAAGGGCGCCGAAGGCGGCCCGGCGGCGGCGATCGTCATTGGCAGCGTTGTTTGCTGCGCTGCGGCTATCGCCGGTGACAACATGCAGGACCTCAAGGCGGGCAGGATTGTCGGGGCAACACCCTGGAAGCAGCAGGTCATGCAGATCGTCGGGACACTCTCAGCAGCAATCGTCATCGCGCCGGTTCTCATGCTCCTGCACGAAGCGTACGGCTTCAAGGGCCAGGAGGGCGCCGGTCCCGATGCGCTCTCGGCGGTCCAGGCAAATCTTATGGCCTCGGTGGCACAGGGTGTCTTCAAGGGCAACATGCCCTGGACGTTCGCCTTTATCGGGATGGGTGTCGCTGTGGGGATCATCGTACTGGATCTTCTTCTTGAAGCCCGCAAAAGCTCATTCCGCACACCCGTGCTTGCGGTGGCGATCGGTTTCTATCTGCCGCTGGAACTGTCCGTGCCGATCTTCGCCGGCGGGATTATCCATTGGGCGGTCAGGGGCTTCCATAAGCGACGAAACACGGCCCGTGAGAAGATCGAGAAATCCAATCGCAGCGGCCTGCTGTTCGCCTCGGGCCTTATAACGGGCGAAGCGCTTACGGGCATCCTCCTTGCGATCCCCATCGTGATCCTCAAACAATACGAAGTCGATCTGCCGATCATCAGGCACTACTGGGGCAAGACCATGCCCTTCGGCGGCTGGGTCGGCGTCGTACTGCTGGTTGGCGTGGCGTATTGGTTGTATCTGACCGCCCGCGGGGACGGAGAGAACTCCGGTACATAGGGCCGACAGGCTACTGATACGCATTATAATTAATTTGAAGGCATCCGATGATTTGTCATCCTGAGTGAAGCGAAGGATCTTTGATGTGAATAAGCGTTAGAGATTCTTCAGTACACTGCGCTCCGTTCAGAATGACAACTTCTGCACGAGGATTTATTATAATCCGTATGAGACACTGCTTATCGCACGAATGAATACACGGGATCCCAAACCGGGCGTTTTATCGCCGGCTGCTCGAATATCTTCAACACGGCCTCGGGGACATACTCTTTCTTAACGATGATACTATAAACATTGGTGTCGAACCAGGAGTCGTAGAGGGTCCAGAGACCCTTGCTGCCCTTCTCATCTCCCCAACTGTTTTCAACAAGCCACTTGACCGGCTTTTCATCCTGCATATCGACGCCGATGAAGACCATAGCATGGTTGGGAACACTTTCGCGAAACAGTGAACGCTGGGCCTTGGTCATAGCCATATCGGTCATGTAAATAGAATCATAATCGAACAATTCCATAGCCATTATGCCGTGTTCTCTGCTTTGGTCTTTGCCGACGTCACAGGCAAACCAGATGGGTTCGTCGTCGAGCACTGCCTTGACGGCGATGTCTTTGAGAATTTGCATTTTGACGTTCACGAAGTGGGCATCGTCACCGTCACGGACATTTCTTGTAAGATTAATGCTGTAATGCTTTCCGTACTCTTTTGAAGGGTCATTAAAGATGTCCACGTATTGTCTCAAATCGACATTGACGAATTCCTCATAGAAGCTCTTCGGACTGTAGGTGCGGATTTTGCTTACCACGGAATTGGCATCCTCGAATCGCCACTGGAACTCGTGCGGCGGCCGGCCGAGATTCAATACGAGCATTTTATAAACATGGGCGAGCATTTTCGTTTTTTCCGCGCGGAGTTCTTTAAGAGATTTTTTTTGTTCGTGCATATTTCGGAGTTTGACAGCGTCGGCGCGTAGCTTTCTGCTGATAAGGGTATTCATCAGACTTGTATTTCCAGAGCTGTTGGTTTCGGGCATAATCTCATGGGGAACGACACCATATTTTTCAACGAGATTGACAACGTTTTCCCAATATCCTCCGTCGGGAATGGGCTTGCGAAGGATGAACTCCATCTCCCGGTCGAGAATGTCACGGCCTGCGAATTCAATGATGTTTTCGAGGAAGCAGTTTGCCTTTTCGAGCTTGTCCCAGAAAGCAAGGTAGTTCTGCGAGAACTCGAAGCTTTCGAGGTTGTTATTTTCGATCACTTTTGGTCGCAGGATGTTCAATCCCGCGAAGAGCCAGCACCGGCCGCTTTTTTTCTGATTGGTGATGCCTTTTGTTTCGATTTTATGGCTAAAGATTTCATTGTGCCAGCGCAGCATGTCGCGATTGAGCGCCAGGCTGGTGATGTCGTTATTTGTGATGGAATTGTACATCGCCCTCGTATGCGAGTCCATCTTGAACGCCGAGCGGATTTTGTCGATGGTGCTCGGCTCCAGAGCCCCTTCGCCGGCGAAAAGTGACGATGCAGATAGTATTAACACTAACTCTGCGACAAAAGCGATTTTGAGTTTCGATGGGCGTCTCATAGTTACTCCTTTGGCTGTAACAAGTAAAAGTTACGAATTAAGGATTTACGCTTAACCGGCGAATTTTCTCAAGGCTCTCGATGAATTGTTCCTGGGCCTTGTCCAGATAAGCATTGACTTCGTCGATATATCCATCCACCGATGCCGACCAGACGCGGTTCAGATACCGTTCGCCCGCCGCGAAGGAAGTCATCACGTCGGCATAATCGTTAAGGCTGTACGTGTGTGCGATGCTCTCCCGGGCCTCGACAAACGTGTTCAAATCGTCGGTAAAAAGCTCGTCGATCCGGTGGCGAACATCGTATGTATTGATGGACGCCTTTTCAGCGTTGAGAGCGGTCATGTTCTTGACAATTCGATCGAGGCTGGCTTCGACTGACTGCATATTGGAGGCGAGTTTTCCTTCCTGCCGACTTTCCCGCCTGTCACTGATCCGAACAAATGCGACGCCCGCGGCGCCGAGGATAAAGGCAAGAGCAACGTGGCCCCAGCGGATTTGCTCTTTGTCCACAACCGCCGTGAGAGCACCGGCAAGGAAGCCAAGGATTATCATCAGGTATCCGAGTTT
>DAOVMB010000293.1 GCA_030630905.1 Sedimentisphaerales bacterium | reverse complement strand
GATCCGATGAAGATGGATGTCTTACTCGGCAATATTGTCGGCACTGGTGTAGAGAAGATTGACTATATTGTGGCAAATCACGCTGAGCAGGACCATTCAGGATCTCTGTCCGATGTACTGCTGCTATATCCGGATGCAAAGGTGGTGACAAATCCCAAGTGTAAAGAAATGCTGATTGATTTGCTCGGCATAGAGGACGAAAAATTTGTCACCGTCGAGGACGGCCAGGAACTCTCATTAGGTGACAAGACACTAAAGTTTGTCTATACCCCGTGGGTTCACTGGCCGGAGACTATGAGCACGTACCTTCCGGAAGAGAAAATACTTTTCTCCTGCGATTTCTTTGGCGCGCATCTTGCTACGAGCAGTCTGTTTGTTGACGATGAGGCTACCGTCTATGAATCGGCAAAAAGGTACTATGCCGAGATTATGATGCCTTTCAGGAGGCAAATCAATGCCAATCTCGCAAAGCTCGATAGCCTCGACGTGGATATGATTGCTCCAAGTCACGGGCCTGTATACGACAGGCCTGAGTTTATCATCGATGCCTATAAAGACTGGGCATCCGACAATGTTAAGAACGAAGTTATTGTGGCTTATGTTTCGATGCACGGCAGCACGGGCAAAATGGTTTCGTATTTTGTCGAAGCGTTGATAGAAAGGGGCATTAAGGTAAGACAGTTCGAGCTTGCGACGGTCGATATCGGCAAACTGGCGATGGCCCTTGTCGATGCGGCGACTATCGTGATAGGTTCACCGACGGTACTGGTCGGGCCGCATCCATGTGCGGCTTATGCTGCGTTTCTGGCTAACGCTCTTCGGCCCGGGACCAAGTTTGCTTCGATAATCGGCTCCTACGGCTGGGGCGGCAAAATGGTCGATCAATTGACAGCGATGATGCCGAATATCAAAGCTGAGATTCTTGAGCCAGTGTTGGCGAAAGGCGAGCCGAAGGAGGCCGATTATGCCGCCCTGGACAGACTCGCCGACGAAATTCTGGCCAAACACAAAGAAAACGGGATCGTGAATTAGAATCCTAAAATTATGAAAGGGATTGATTATGGCTAAGAAACTACAAATCTACAAATGCAATACGTGTGGTAATATTGTTGAGGTGCTTCATGGAGGTGCCGGAGAGCTGGTCTGTTGCGGCAAGCCGATGGAGCTGCTCGATGAAAAGACTGCCGACGCCACCACTGAAAAGCACGTCCCGGTTATCGAGAAGATCGACGGCGGCTACAAGGTCAAGGTCGGTTCCGTGCCGCACCCGATGACGGAAGAGCATTTAATCGAGTGGATAGAGCTGTTAGCCGACGGCAAAGCTTACAGGCAGTTTCTGGAGCCTGGGGCTGAACCGGAAGCGACATTCCTTATTGAAGGTAACTCGGTTAGCGCAAGAGAGCACTGCAACGTCCACGGATTATGGAAAGGATAGGCAATGATCAGCAAAAAAATGGAAAAAGCTTTGAATGAGCAGGTGAATGCCGAGCTGTATTCCGCTTACCTGTACCTGTCGATGGAAGCCTATTTCAAATCCCTGAATTTGAATGGTTTTGCCAACTGGATGAGAGTGCAGACGCAGGAAGAAATCTCGCACGCGATGAAGATTTACGGATTCATCGACGAGCGGGGCGGCCGAATCACCCTGAAGGCGATTGAGGGACCCCAGACAAAATGGGATTCGCCGCTGGCGGTGTTCAAGGCTGTTTACGAACACGAGCAGAAAGTTACAGGCTTGATTAACGATCTGGTGGATTTGGCTATTGAAGAAAAAGACCATGCGACCAACACCTTTTTGCAATGGTTTGTCAATGAGCAAGTCGAGGAAGAAGCATCCGCCGACCAGGTTGTCCAGCAGCTCAAAATGATGGAGAAGGCGCCGGGTGGAATGTTTATGCTCGATCGCGAGTTAGGGCAGAGAGTCTTCACGCCTCCTGCAACGGAAGGAGCCTGACAATGGCCATTACTTTCACTGCCGATGAGATATTTGAAATGGCCGAGGAGACCGAAAGAAATAGAGCGGCATTCTATCACGAAACGGCAGACACATTCTGAGATGTTAATAAGTGAGCTGAATTAGAACATAGAGCTTTTACGCCATAGGCAAAATGAAGGAGAAAAATAATGAGTATGCCTTTTAACGCTGATGAAGTTTTTGAGATGGTCGAACAGATTGAAAGAAACGGAAGCAAATTCTATCGTGCCGCAGCAGAGAAGTTCCCGGCGATACGAGATATCTTACTTGGCCTTGCTGCGATGGAAGATGAGCACGAGAAGACTTTTGCTAATATGCGGGCGGAGCTTTCCGGAACAGAACTTGAAGAACCAGTCTTCGATCCTGATGGACAGGCACAGATGTATCTGCGCGTGATGGCCGACGGTCATGTTTTTGATGTCAAAGCCGATCCTGTCGAACAGTTGGCCACCAGGAATACACCCGAAGATGTCTTGAAAATGGCAATTGGTATTGAAAGGGACTCGATTGCTTTTTATGTCGGCCTGAAAGAGGCTGTCTATCACAGAGCCGGTAAAGATAAGGTTGAGGACATCATCAAGGAAGAAATGGGCCATATCGTTACTTTGAACCAGATACTGCAAGATTTAGCGTAGCTAAGGCGCAAAAGCAAACTGCCACTCCAGTGCGGGGCCGCCAAGAGCTAATTGGTCTTATTGTTCAGGCTATTTGGTGCCGTAATTGACAGCCCGGAAAGGCAATATAATGACCGTTACATTTAATGCTATCGAAGTATTTGAAATTGCCGAGCAAATCGAACGGAACGGCACAAACTTTTACATTCGGGCGGCGGAACTTTTTGACGATCCCAACACCTGCCAAATGTTTCTCAGGCTGGCCCAATCGATTCAGGAAAACACGGATGTTAGACTTGGAATCTTTGTATAAACTAAACTATCCTATGTGCATAATCTGCTCGAAGAAGGGCGGCAGATTCGATGGGTGTATTGTCAATACGGTATTTCAGATTGTGCCTAAGCCGCCGATGGTTGCCGTCAGCGTCAATAACGAATGTCTGACTCATGAGTACATTACAGACAGCAGGGCTTTTACAGTGTCTGTTTTGGCTGAGCGCACACCGTTGGAGTTCATCGGCAAATGGGGCTTCAAATCCGGCAGAGATACGGACAAATTCGAGCAGGTAAAATACAAGACGGGCCGGACAGGCATACCGATTGTGCTGGATAACACGGCGAGTTTTATCGAAGCAGAAGTGGTCGAGGCAATTGGAATTAGAACACATACGCTTTTTATCGGCAGGATCATAGCGTGTGAAACAATCGACGAACAGAAAATATCGATGACATATACGTATTACCGGGATGTAAAAGGCGGCAAAACGCCGAGGACTGCGGCGACTTATATAACAAAGAAGAAATCAACAGAAACATTAAAACAGGGAGCTAAAAACATGAAAAAGTACAAGTGTCTTATGTGCGGCTACATTTACGATCCGGCACTCGGCGATCCTGAAAGTGATATTAAAGCAGGTACGGCTTTTGAGGATTTACCGGATGATTGGGTTTGTCCGGATTGCGGCGTGGGTAAAGACGAATTCGAGCCGATCGAAGATTAACCGCTGCCGTATACCAATGGTATCCACAGCTTGGCACCGTACAATAATAAGGCGATTGTTATGAAGGAAATCAAACCTTCGGTACAAAACGGAGATGGGGTTTGCGCAGAAACCGCGGCCGGACCCAGCGCATTCGTTGTCTTTGGAGCATCCGGCGACCTGGCTCACAGAAAACTGCTGGTCAGTATGTTCAAACTTTTTACCGAGAACCTGCTGAGCAACAGATTTTATCTTTTGGGTTGCGGCCGGAAAATTTTTTCGGATGAAGATTTTCGCAGAAAGGCCGAGAAGTCGATACGGGACAGCTCCGACTTTTTATCTTCGAAACAATTAGATGATTTCGTGGGCAGGATATATTACATAACCGGCGACTATGACGATGCGAGCTTGTACGAACGTATCGCTTCGAGAGTTATAGAGTTAAACCGAAAATACGATATTGATGGTGATCTCGTTCTTTACCTTGCAGTTCCTCCTTTCCTGTATACCACGATTGTCGAACATCTTGGCTTTGCAGGACTGACCTGCACAACAGCGTCCGGTACGGAGGAACAGGTTAAGCTGGTCGTCGAAAAACCTTTTGGCAGGGACCTCCAGAGCGCGGTGGATTTAAATAATTGTATAAATCACTGCTTCAAGGAATCTCAGGTATATCGAATCGACCATTATCTGGGCAAGGAAACCGTTCAGAATATCCTGATGCTGCGGTTTGCAAATGCTATTTTTGAGCCGGTCTGGAACCGAAATTACATCGATAATGTCCAGATCACAATAGCCGAAACAGTGGGAGTGCAGCACAGAGCAGGTTATTACGATACGTCCGGCGCTATTCGCGACATGTTCCAGAACCACATGCTTCAGAT
>DAOVMB010000353.1 GCA_030630905.1 Sedimentisphaerales bacterium | reverse complement strand
GGACAAAATGACGTTAACTCAATATTAACAATGGTTTATGGGAATATTAATAGATGGAGGCGGCTAAAAACAAAGCCAATTCAAAGCCAATTTCAAATGCCGGATCGGACGCAGAGTGGATTCCCGCCTTCGCGGGAATGACAAATATGGAATCCCTGCACATCGGAAAATCCTAACCCAATTTGAAAAAACAAAGCCAATTCCCAGAAGGGTAAAAATGCGCAAGGCCAGTAATGACAAATACTTATGGGAATTTATTCGGAAAGGAGCTGCGAAAAAACAAAGCCAATCAAAGTCAATTCGGTTATTTTACCGCCGAGAACGCTGAGTGCGCAGAGGTTTTTGATGTGTAAAAACTCACGTGGGTGTAACTGGCTACAGACTGTGAAATTACAGACTCTGTTTCTTCTGCGTTCTCCGCGATCTCTGCGGTCAATAGGAAATGCAAAACAATGGGGCTCGCCGGTACAAGCTTCAATGATGCTTGCTAATTCTGGGCGTTGCCTTATAATCGACACGAAATGGAACGTCAAGCCGCCTTGGTTTGGTTGCGCAAGTATTTTATTATTAAGGAATTAAGCGGATATGGATACTTATTCTGAAACTGTTAATGGTAAATCAAGAAACCAATTCTTTGCCGGCATATACGCTGGACTGTTAATATTTGCTCTTTGTTTTCCGGGTGATGCAAAAGCCGGAGAACCGGAAGGCGAGGTAAGACAGGGCCTGGCAAGTCAATATAAAGGCGATAAGGGAATCGAGAAAGACCCGGATGTGATCTTCGTTGAGAATTTCGAGGTGGATTCTTTGGATGCTGTCAAGGCACGCTGGGAAAGCGTAAAAAGTTTCGATATCATGTCGCTTTCGCCGGATGTGCCTGCCGCAAGCGCGGGTAAATATTCGCTCTTGATGAGTCACATCGGAGGCAAAGGGACGGGTGGGCATTTATATCGGCGTCTTTTGCCGGGCTACGAGCAGCTTTACGTTCGCTTTTACGTGAAATTCGCTCGGGACTGCTATCCGATTCATCATTTTGTCCATGTTGGCGGCTATAATCCTTCGACGCCGTGGCCCCAGGGCGGGGCTGGAATCCGGCCCGCCGGCGATGCGCGATTCACTACGGGCATCGAGCCATCCGGCAGAAAATGGAAATGGGATTTTTACTCCTACTGGATGGCAATGCGCTCGTCGCCGGACAAGAAATCATGGGGGCACGACTTTATCAACGACGACAATCTGAAAGCCGAGCGAGAGCAATGGATATGCGTCGAGCTTATGATGAAAATGAACGATCCCGTAACAGAAAGCAACGGCGAGCAGGCGATATGGATCGACGGCAAATCATGGAAAAAGGACGGGCAAGTTGTCAGTCACGTCGGCAAGGGATTTCCGAAGGGTAAATGGGTATGGGACAGCTTTATGCCGGACCCGGAAGGTGAGCCGTTCGAGGGCTTTCAATGGCGCAGCGACGAAAAGCTGAATGTGAACTTCCTATGGATTCTGTTATATATCACAAAAGCTCCTCCGGGCCACGTCAGCAAGGTCTGGTTCGACGATATCGTGGTGGCGAAAAAGTACATCGGCCCAGAAAACCTTGTTCGGCCGGTATCGCCATAATGTTGATGTCGAGCCGTCAAATTCATATTTTTGCAGCCATTACGGCTGATAAGACCTTCGATAAATAGCCGAAAAGGTCGAGTTTTCAAGACGAACTCTGTATTCTATTGCAAATGACGCTTAGTTGTCGATGTATTGGATAGCTGAGCGGGTATAAGTGGGAAGTGCCCGATTTTGATATAATTTGAGAATCAATACAATGGCTTATATATATCCGGCGAAACTATCGCCACGGCAAAAAATGTGGTTCATAGCCAGCGTAGTAGCGGCGCTTTTAATTGGCGGTTTCGGCATATTATTCGAACCAGACAGGCCCAGTCACGCAGGAAACCAATTCACAGTAAATATGAGCATCCAGCAAATCGCTCCCAAACTGGATGTTACCGGTAAGGGTCTGGCGCGTGAGCTTGCTTTGCCGCTGGATACGCCTAAGAAAAAACCGCTCAATGAATTGGGGATATCTCAGGAACAACTGGATCATGCTGCCACACATATCCTTTCCCACTACTCGACAGGACTAAAATATTACCTGTTTGCGGCGATCGTGCTGTTTGGATTGGTGTATCTGACTCGCCTTGGCCGGCCGGATAATGCAAATATCTCCGAGCGGGAAATCTGGTATCCGCGAATCCCATATATCACATGCCTGCTTGCCGCCGTGATCGTATGCGGTTTTGTGTTAGGCAAATCTCCGAACCCAATGGAAGGGACGGTTAAAGTCTTTAAGTCCACAGTGGGATTGTATCCATCTGTGACCGACAAATTGCTCGCTTTGGCGTTTTTTGTCATATTGGCCATCATCGGGAACAAGCTTATCTGTGGATGGGCTTGCCCGTTCGGCGCGCTGCAGGAATTGCTCTACAGCCTTCCCATACTCCGTACAATCAAGCGGTGGAAGGTGTCATTCCGGCTGATAAATACTATAAGGGGTGGATTGTTTCTTGTAATGCTGTTATTTCTCTTCGGTATTGTCGGCGGCAGAAAGGGATTTGTGATTTACCATTATCTCAATCCGTTTAATCTGTTCATTCTGGATTTCGACCATTGGCTGATTCTGGTCACAGTTATTGTGTTTCTCATTCTGGCGTTTTCCATATACCGTCCGTTTTGTTATCTGATCTGCCCTTTCGGTTTTATATCGTGGATTGCAGAAAAGGTCAGCTTAACGAGGGTGAAGGTCGATCATGGCAAGTGTACGGACTGTGGGGCGTGCATCAATGCCTGCCCAAGCCAGGCCGCTAAAGACATAGTATCGGGTAAGCTGTTTGGTGCTGATTGCTTTAGTTGTGCCCGTTGCCTTAATGTATGTCCCCACGATGCTATCCGATATGGTTTTGTGTTTTCTAAGACTTCTTGCGAGACACCTCAAAAACAGAGTGCTTCGGAAAAAGAATCTGCTTTAATTTGATGGGAGAAACCAGTTAAATTTAGTTTAGATGGATCCGGTGCTGAAAGATAAAGGAGAGTTTGCGAAAATGATTAGAAAAGTGCTTCTTGTGGTGGTTTTAATTGTGATGCTCTTTTCGTTAGTGAGCTGTCAGACTGTCCAGGGAATCGGCGCCGATATTCAATGGATCGGCGAGAAAAGCGAAGAAGCTATCGAGCGATAAAGCATTTGAGCCTGTTCGACAGCGTGAGTTTTATAGCGCCTTGAGCATTTATGCTACCGGCATCAAATGAGTTCTTCGACCTGCTTCTTTTTCGTTTTAGTCTTTGCGGGGATGCTTTCTATTTTGAGTTTTGTTTTGGCGATCTTTTTTTTATGGCTGGTCTGGGGTGATGTCGCGGCCTTGGATGTTTTGGTTTTCTTGACGACGGCATAACTCTCGACCATCGCCAAAAGGCTTAATAAAAGACTGAGCGTACTTTCCGCGCCCTGGTTCGTATTAACGCCGTCGGGAGTCAAACCATCGTTACAGCCTTTTGTTCTGAAGTCGTAAAGCGGAACGTGCAGGTCGTTCTGGCCCAGGAACCAATCAAAGGCTTTTCTTTGAAGCGTTAAGAATCTTTCGTTTTGCGTAGCTTCATAAGCAGCTCTTAGCATCATAACTGTCCCGGCGGCGTCTATTGGCTGCTGGTCAAATGTTGCCTTTTTCTCGCCTCGTTCATACCATCCCTTGCAGCCGATGAAGCTGAAGTGCGTGCCGTTAAAAGTGTTTTCCAGCAGGAACTTAAAGGTTATGTCCGCAACTTCCCTGTACCTTTTGTTATCGAGAGTCAGGCCGGCTATATACATCGCGTGCGGCAAAACGGCATTATCGTAAGTCAGCGCCTCCTCAAACCATTGCCAATCAGGGTAATGACTCTCTTCGTACTGTCTGACCAGGCCGTCTGCAGCCAATTCCAGTTGTCGCTTTATGTCGATTGCGCCGGGGAACTGTTTGAGATAAT
>DAOVMB010000098.1 GCA_030630905.1 Sedimentisphaerales bacterium | reverse complement strand
CCCAGACCATTAATCGTGCCCTGAATATGCCGTGCCCCCGCCCGGACCGCGGCGAGACTGTTGGCCGTGGCGCAGTCGGTATCGTTGTGAGTGTGAATTCCAACTACGATAGTGCCGAACTGCTCGCAGACGGCTTTGGTAATTTCGTACACATGCTCCGGCATACAGCCGCCGTTAGTTTCACAAAGCACAATCGCATCGGCGCCGGCCTGAGCAGCAGACGCGAGGACTTTCATCGCATATTCAGGATTTTCCTTGTAGCCGTCAAAAAAGTGTTCGGCGTCAAAGATCGTCTCTATGCCATGCTTTTTGAGATACTCGACCGATTCGGCGCAAATAGTCAAGTTCTCATCCAGTGAACAGCCCAACACCTGGGTTACATGCATATCCCAGGTTTTGCCGACAAGAGTGGCCACCTGTGTCTTGCAGGCAAGCATTGTGTTCAAAGACACATCGTCTGAAACGCCGGTATCGGCCCTGCGTGTGTTACCGAATGCAGCAATTCTTGCATTCTTCAGATCGAGTTTAGCAGCTTCGGTGAAGAATTGTATTTCCTTCGGATTGGAAGCGGCGTATCCGCCCTCAATATAATCAAGCCCAAGCTCGTCAAGGCACCTGGCGATTGCAAGTTTGTCTTCAAGCGAGAAGCTGACACCCTCTGCCTGCATGCCATCGCGAAGAGTAGTATCGTAAAGCTTTATTTTATCCATAGTAAGCGCATTTTATCCTGATGGTACGGAGATGTAAAGCTCTAATGTCGGCAATCAGAACACAAAATCGAATGCAAACACAAAAATGTGACCAATATTCTGAAAAGTTTTTGCAATGTAGCGGATAGTCAGATATTGTTAAAGGTTTATCCATATATTGTTAACAACTATATAATAATAGATGTGAAGTGATATGATTCTGACACAAATATTACAACCTGATTGCATCAAAATTCCGGTGGAAAACCGGGACAAGGAGGCTGTAATAACCGAACTTGTGGATTTGCTGGATGCCAAAGGATTGTTGTTAGATAGGGATGAAGCCCTGGAAGCAGTCTTAACACGTGAACGAACACAAAGCACCGGAACAGGTGCCGGAATAGCCATCCCCCATGGCAAATGCAACGCCGTCAAAGAGCTTGTTATGGCAATCGGAATCGCACACGAGCCGATCGAGTTTAACAGCATCGACGGCAAACCAGTGACGATCCTCATCCTGCTGGTCTCGCCGGCAAACCAAACCGGGCCCCATATTCAGGCTCTGGCTACAATAAGCAGATTGATGCTGAATGAAGAATTCAGGCAACAGCTTGAAAAAGTCACCTCCTCCGATGAGGTTTATGAACTATTGAACAATCAAGAGAATAGATAGGCGTCAGGTGATCGTTGCCGGTCCTAATACTACGAACCGGCAACAATAAACTATTTAGTCGTTTCCCAAAGAATCAGGCCCATTTCGTAGGGATTTGCAAGGTCGGCATGTCTGGGTAAAACTCTTACCGCCACTCCGTGCTGACCGGTCTTTTCGCAAGGCATCGATCCAACAAACCAATGTTCGCCTTCCCGCTCCGAGTTTTTTTCAAAATCCATCCTCACCGCCGAGCCGTTCCTTATGTTTTCCCAGTTATCCACAGGGCCATGATAAAGCTCAACTGAAACGTCATTCGGGCTCATCTTGCCGAGTTTTACCAATGCTTTAATGTACAACTGTGAGCCGATTTTAAGCTGAGGCTGCTTTGGATTCAGCTTTTGATTACCGTCGCCGTTGCTCACTTCCATAACCACATCTTTGACGGCAAACTCAGTCCAGGCCTTTTTAAAATTGGATTTCCAGTTCGAAAAAGTCCTCGCTCTTGCACAAGATTTTTCAGTCAAATATTGCCATTTAGCAGCAGCGGGATTGTAAAATTTACATGTATAGTCGGCAAGCATTCTGTGGGTGTTGAACCGCGGCGCTATCCACTTGATAGAATTCTTTACCCTGTGTATCCAGGCCCGGGGCAGATTGTCCGCTGAGCGTGTGTAAAACAGCGGAATAACTTCGTTTTCCAACATATCATAGATGGCCTTCGACTCCACCAAGTCCTGATAGTCGTTATCCTCATAGCTTTCACCTATGCCGATAACCCAGCCTCCATCCTGGGTATAACCCTCACACCACCAGCCATCCGAGGTGCTCATATTCAACACGCCGTTAACCGCGGCTTTCATACCGCTTGTACCGCTTGCCTCCATCGGCCTGCGAGGATTACTAAGCCAGACATCCACGCCGCTGACCAAAAATCTCGCTATGTCAATATTGTAATCTTCCAGAAATACCACGCGCCGCCTAACGCTGTTCTGATTGGCAAAGTGAATAATCTGGCGGATTATATCCTTGCCTTCGGTATCTTTCGGATGGGCCTTACCAGCAAAAATAAACTGTATCGGTCGATCCTGATCGGTAAGAAGATTTATAATCCGGCGAGGATCTTTGAGCAGCAGATTGCCCCTTTTATAGCTGGCAAACCTTCTGGCAAAACCTATCGTGAGTGCCTCAGGATCGAGGACCTCCTCGGCGTGGTTTAACTCGGTATGGTAAGTGCCTCTGCGCTGCATCTGAGCCTTAAGGCGGTTGCGGGCAAAAACAATCAACTGCTCTTTACATCGCTGGTGCATTCTCCAGAATTCCTCGTCGGGAATTTGGTCGATTGATTCCCAAAGCGATTTGTCCATGGCTTCATCAGCCCAGTTCAGGCCAAGATACCTCTCGTATAAGGAATCAATCTCATCCGAAACCCAGTTCTTAATATGGATACCGTTTGTGATTGAAATTATGGGTACTTCATTACGTGGTATCCCCGGCCAAAGGCTGCCCCATATCCCGCGTGATATCTGGCCATGCAATTTACTTACGCCGTTCGTACAACTGCTCAGCCGTAACGCCAGAATCGGCATCTTGAATGGCTCGCTGTCGTCGTCGGGAAGTATTCTGCCCAATCCCAGGAACTGCTTTCGATTTATGCCAAGCTTGGGGAAATAACCGCCGAAATATTTATCCATCAGTTCAACACGAAATTCGTCGAGCCCTGCTTTTACAGGCGTATGTATTGTAAAAACGTTGCCCGCCTTTGTAGCTTCCACAGCCTCGTCAAAAGTCGTATTTTCAGAAGTTCGCAATTCCCGGATTCTCTCCAAAGCCATAAAAGCAGCGTGTCCCTCGTTCATATGACAAACCGTCGGCGTAATATCCATTGCCTTCAGAGCTTTTAAGCCGCCAATGCCCAGCATAATCTCCTGGCGAATTCGCAATTCCCGATCTCCGCCATAAAGACTGCTGGTAATCATACGGTCTATCGGGGAGTTGGCGTGCACGTTCGTATCCAGCAGATACAATTTCACCCTGCCGATAGAAACGCACCATATCTGTGCTATAACGCATCTGCCGGGATATTCAACACTAATAGTCAGAGGTCGACCGCTTTCTTTGCGAACAAGCTCTATCGGCATATTATAGAAATCATTCTCGACATATATCTCCTGCTGCCAGCCATCGATATTCAAATACTGGCGGAAATAACCCTTCTGGTACAAAAGACCAACGCCCACTAACGGAATACCGAGGTCGGAAGCACTCTTTAAATGGTCGCCCGCTAAAATTCCCAAACCACCGGCATAGATAGGCAAGCATTCATGGACGCCAAATTCCGCGCTAAAATATGCAATCGTAGGATTGACGCATTCTGAACATACTTTTTCATACCAGGTAGGTTTCTCAAGATATGATTTAAGCTTTTCGTTGGCTCGCTGTAATTGGCCTAAAAAACCTTGATTTCCAGCTAATTCATCCAATTTTGCCTGCGAAACACTGCCGAGCATTTTGACGGGATTATGACCGCAAGCCGACCATAAATTGCTGTCAATACGCTTAAAAAGCTCTACGAACTCAGGATTCCACGACCAAAACATATTCCTGGCGATAATATCGAGGTCTTTCAAAATATCCGGCAGAGTAGGCAAAACTGTGAAGCTACGCACAGTAGGCATTTCTTGGCCTCCACAATGTAAGTCTTTTAATAATAAACACTAACAACATAAGCTATAGAGAGGCTCCCCCTTAGCTTTTATATCATTTTAATCGACCAATCTTTTCTTCAGCTTAACCGGAAAAAACAGAGCTAAAGGCAGGTTTGTCAGGTTTCGTGCATCCGATATTTCCACTGTTTTGATATAATCGGGCAGGAGATGGGACTGCAATCGCTAACCTTCCATATCATCTGAAACAAGATTCCGCGCGACAACAGTTCTTGTAATAAACTCAGTACAATATTCATAACCGCATGGAAATTTGCTGTCCCTGCTGTGAACACGAAAAAAAAAGGCCTGAAAAACAGGCCTTTTATAAGTTGCGCGGCCCTCCTCCACGAGTGCCGTAAGAAAGCGTTCGAAAAGAACCCTTTACTTCCAAGTGGGTAATCGTTGCTTGTGTCCGAAAGTCCTATCGAGTAGGCTTTTCCGAGCCATCAAGACCTGATTTCCCTGAGTACGGGTATCGGTTCTTTCAAACACATACTTTCTATACGAGCACCGCAGGGGTTAGCCCGCAACAGTATTTATACCAAATCACAACACGAAAGTCAATAAAATATCGGCGAATACCGATAAATATTTGAAATCTCAAAACTTTAACTACTTATTGTTTTTCGGCTTTTAAGGTGGTTTTTCTAAAGCCAAATTCAGACTCAAATATCAAAATCATCACACTTCATATCTGCAACAAATTAGTTCCTGTCGCGGAAACAGTATTTGTCATTCCCGCGGAAGCGGGAATCCAGCTTTTCACTCTAACGCAATGCGAGTCATACAGTACGCAGTTCTGCCGCTACGGATTCGGTCAGGCTCCGGACAATGTCGGCTTCGAAGCCGTCAACGGTCTCGTGAGTTAATGTGCCGTCCTCGTCTCTAAACCGAAGTGAAAACGTAACGCTTTTGCTGCCGGAGGGGATGCCTTTTCCACGGTATATGCCGACAAACCGGATGTCTTCAAGCTCGCCGGAGGCCTTGCTTTTGATCGCTTGGATAATATCAGCCCAGCAAGTTTCTTCGCCTACCAAAATCGAAAGGTCACGCTGTATCGCAGGGAATCTCGGAATCGGCTTGACCTTTACAGCGCCGCCGGCAAGAGCCATAAGCTGCTCAAATTCCAACTCCGCAGCACACGGCGTGATGTCTTTAAAATCGAGCTTTTGCCTGACCGCCTCTGAAACAATACCCGCGGCGCCAATTGGCTGGGAGTTCAACAGGATTTTAGCTCCGGTCTGCGCCCAGATAAGATCAACAGGGACAAAATCAATTTGTGCATTTCTACCAATGCTATTTATCAGGCCTTCTATCACGCCACGAAGGTCTCTGAAGTCACCGTCACAGACCATGGCAAGTTTAGTTTTCTGAACAGGCAGTTCGCCGCCCTGCTTTTTCGCCGGCACAAAAGTATCTGCAATCTCAAAGATTCTGCACGGCAGGTTCTTAGCGTTAACGTTCGTTTCCAAAACACCGAGCAGGGAACCGATAAGGGTCTGACGAAGAAGATTCGCACTTTTTCTCAATTCGTCCCTTACGGCCAGATGTCGCTTAGCGCCGGCCTCCGAGAAAAGTTCGGCAATAGAATTATCAACAAATGTCACGTTAATCGTTTCATAGAAGCCGCAGGCGTTAAAGTGCGTTCTAATCGATTCAGCCAGCTTTTGACGAGGATCGGCCGGCACAACTTCGATTCTAATCTTTCGCTCGGTCGGTACCTTGTTGTAGCCGTGCACACGCGCGATTTCTTCGATCAGATCGACCTCACGATAAACATCATTGCGCCACGAGGGCACCGTGCAGGTTATCAGATCGTCTTTAACTTCCGGCTCAAAACTCAAGGCTGAGAGAATTCTCATTGCTTTCTCGGCGGGAATCTCGATACCGAGCAATTTGTTCAAACGCGAAAGCCGCAGTGTAACTTTTTTCTGCTCAGGTTTCTTAGGATAAACGTCAACCACGCCCTTGGCGACTTTACCACCCGCTACCTGAATCATCAATTGAGTAGTGCGTTTGGAAGCCCAGTCCACCTTCTCAATATCAACCGTGCGTTCGAATCGAAACGCCGCCTCTGAAGGCAGACCGAGCTTGCGAGAGGTCGTGCGCACACTCACCGGATCGAAATGGGCGTCTTCGAGAAGAATTCTCGTTGTCTTTTCGCCGACTTCAGTATCCAGCCCGCCCATAACACCGGCTACAGCCACGGGTCCGTTGGGATCGGCAATTACAAGCATATCCGTATTGAGGTCGCATTGCGTGCCATCAATACTAACAATACGCTCGCCTGCCCTGGCCTTTCTGACAATAATCTTGCCCTGGGCTACTTTATCGTAATCGAAGGCGTGCGGCGGCTGGCCCGTCTCCAGCATTGCATAGTTCGTCGCATCGACCACGTTGTTGACGCTCCGCAGTCCCACAGCCTCAAGCCGCTTGCGAAGCCAGTCCGGCGATGGGCCGACCTTGACACCCTCGATAATCCGAGCAGTATATCGGCCGCACAAGTCCGGCTCATCTATCTGTACACCGGCGAATTCCGTAACGCCCTTATCCGACTCATCCAACTCGATTTTCGGGATGGCTAGTTCTTCGCCGGTCGCAGCAGCTAATTCGCGTGCTACGCCGATATAGCCTAAGCAATCGCCTCGGTTACTGGTTATCTCGATATCGATCACAGCATCGTCATCGAGCTTTTCTATCCCCTCGCAGGGAAAGCCCAGATCGCTCAAGATTTCCGCGATTTGCTCCGCGGAGTAGTCTGTCTTGATATAATCGCTCAACCAATTCAATGAAATTTTCATAACAAAAGTACCATCAAGAAATTACAAAGCAAAGTCAAGGACCGCAGTCCGAATTAAGCGATACCTTACCCCACAGACCTGGAACTGTCAACGGTCTGGTTCTCCATTTCATGCGTCATCCTGACGCTGTCCGCCGAACGCAGAACACTGAACGATAACAAATTGGCTTTGTTTTCAGACGCCCAAAACCGCCAAAAAACACGAAAATACCCATAACCTTTTACTATTGCTGAATTAATACCATATTGCCCATTTTAACATTGGCTTTGTTTTTTCAAATAGGGTTCTGTAAAACATGCCATCAGACATGTCATTCCGCACTCGATGCGGAATCCAAAACCACGACGCAATACGCAACACGCAGTACTCAATACGAATAAATTGGCTTTATTTTTTTTCTTATTAACCGCCGGGAGCGCGGAGACCGCCGAAAAACAGTGGTTGTAATTCTATATTATACAACATGTTACATTGACCTAATTCTTTACGAAAAACTCCGCGAACTCAGCGTTCTCGGCGGTAAAATAACCGAATTGGCTTTGTTTGGCTTTGATTGGGTTTGTTTTTCCGTCGCCTTCAAAGCATGAAATTCTTCATAATCACCTTTCATATAAGATATTGCGCCAAATTAGCCCTACCGCAAATTGGCTTTGTTTTTTCAAATCGACTACAAAGCTGCTTAGCTTTGTAAAGTGCAAAGGAACATAGGAACAAAGGCACTGAGGAAAAATATGTGCAAAAGAACAGCGGTCCAGAGCAAATTGTAATAACTTTGTGCCT
>DAOVMB010000193.1 GCA_030630905.1 Sedimentisphaerales bacterium | reverse complement strand
GCACCGCTGGTGTGAAAGTCGCTGAACCGCGCTCCCCGAAGCGCGAGTCGATCTAGTTGGGGCGTGAGAATCTCGCGGTTGCCGTAGCTTCCGAGGTCACCGTATCCCAGATCGTCGGCCATTATCAAAATGATGTTGGGCTTGTCTGCCGCCCTTGAACGAGCTCCGGCCGGCCCATGATCTAATAATGCCGCCGCCCCGGCAGCGACGAACTTCACAAATTCCCGTCGATTCATATTGCCACCCCGAACGTAACTCCGTGTGTTGTTTATTTGCCCTGCTGCTCTATCACGTCGACGAGGCCGGCGTCGATGTACTGGCCGCCGGAGGTTTGGTGGCAGTGGATGGCTATGCAGTTTTTGCCGATTTTCAAAGCCTTCTGCGCCTTTTCGTCCAGTGTCACTCGGACGTAGCTTGAAGTGTAGCCTTCCAGCTTGGCAATAAGCTGGCCGTTAATGTAGATCTCGGCGTCTTCATCGTGATGGATCGAAAGCTGTGGCCGGCTGAGTTTGGTATCCTCCAGCTCGAACGTTCGGCGCACCCAGATGTCCGAGTTATTCCACTCGGTGCGCACAATCGTGCCGGGTGTTCCTTTGGTGCCGAAACCACCTTGGCCTTTCTGCCAGCTTGAATCGTCGAAATCGGCCTGTTGCCAGCCGTCGCCCGGTTGGCTCGTCGTAAAGCGCCAGCTCTGAGGCTGCTCCTGCGAGGTTGGGACAATCGTCTTGAGGACGGGTGCCGGCAGATATAAACGCTTGTTGGCCGCGGCGGCCTTTTTCGCGTCCATCTTAATCATCGCCCGGTCGTAGGTCATCCACCCGTTAATCTCGATCTCCACGTCGGTCGTCTGCGTATAGACTGCGGCACACAGGCCGTCGCCGATGAGCGAGCGCAGATTATCAATCAGCGCCACGTACGCATCGGTCAGCTCCTCGCGAGTCTCATAGCTACGGTAGCCCCAGTTCTTTTCATCCTGCCATGTATGCCCTTTTACCGGCAGACCAAGCCCACCGAACTCGCCGAGCACCGCGGCACGGGTTTCCTCGATCGGTGGGATAGCCGGGCCGGGATAGCTGTGAATATCGCGTACGTCACCGACACCGCGATCGGACCAGCCGCTGGTGTTATTAACCAGCCGGGTTGGATCGAGCTTCTTAATCATATCGACAATCCGCGGTGTGTCCCACTGTCCCCAACCTTCGTTGTAGGGGACCCACATGATTATGCTCGGATGATTGTAAAAGGTGGTTATCATTGCCTTTAACTCCGCCTCGAACTGCCGGGCGGATTCAGGCGAACGTTCGATGTCCGGATCGTTGCCGCCGATATACTTGTCGCCGCTGGGCATATCCTGCCAGACCATCAGCCCCAATTTATCGCACCAGTAGTACAGCCGTGTCGGCTCAATCTTGACATGCTTTCGCAGCATATTGCAACCCAGCTTTTTCAGGACCTCTATATCGTAGCACAGGGCGGCGTCCGACGGGGCGGTGTACAGCCCATCGGGCCACCAGCCCTGGTCCAGCGGGCCGAACTGGAACAGCGACTCATTATTGAGGAACAGGCGATTGATGCCTTCTTTGTCCTTTCTGACTTCGATTTTTCTCATGCCGAAGTAGCTGCCCACCGTATCGACCTTTTTTCCTTTACCGTCCTTGAGAGTCACCTTCAGGTCGTACAGAAACGGCGAATCAGGCGACCAGAGCTTTGGCTTTTTTATGTTTAAGACAATTTCCTCACCGGCGTTGCCTTTGTTTTCGGCTTTCGTGAACCACCCATCCTTTGCCTCGACTTCAACGCTGTAGCCGGCTGGGTCGGGACAATCGGCAGTGATACGTACAGATTTGCTGTCAATATCAGGAACTATCTTGATAGACTTGATGTATGCCTCAGGTACCGGTTCCAGCCAGGCGGTCTGCCAGATTCCCGTCACCGCGGTGTACCAGATTCTTTGTGGCTTGCTGACCTGCTTGCCCCGCGGCTGGGTGCCGGCGTTAGTCGGGTCCCAAACACTGACGACAATTTCCTGCTCTCCGGTTTTCTTCAGCGCATTGGTGATATTGAAAGAGAAGGGGTCGTAGCCGCCTTTGTGCGTTCCGACCTGCGTGCCATTGACCCACACCGTTGTATCGAAGTCCACCGCTCCGAAGTGCAGCAGCACGCATCGACCCTTCCACGTCCGGGGGATGCGAAACGTCCGCCGATACCACAGACGACTCTCCTCGCCGACCGGCTTCATCACGCCCGACAAAGCCGACTCGACTGGAAACGGCACAAGAATTCGTCCATCGAACGCATCCGGCTGCTGTTGGCTCTTGTGTACTATGGCGTAATCCCAAAGCCCATTGAGGTTCTGCCAGCTCTTGCGAACCATTTGCGGCCGAGGATATTCACGGTGGGCGTTTTTCGGTGAGATCCGCCTGGCCCATCGTGTCATCAGCGGACCTTTGGCCGGCTGCCATTTTGCGTATATGGATGAGCAGAGGAATAAAACCGCACACAGCGAGACTGATAACCATTTAATGTTTTGAAAAGACCCTTTTTCGACGTGATTTGAATCCATTTCTTACATTTCCTTTCGAATAGCTGAAATTCAGCGAACAATTGGCTCACTACAGCCTGACCACGCTTGAAAATCTGTACGTAGGTTATCTGCACTTGGCCGATTTTGCAATGAAATTTGGCTGGACGGTCAGCGATTTCCTGCAGTGCGGAGGGATTTACTATCTTGATCCGACGACCAGGTTCAGATACGCGCTCTATCGGAAAAGTAGGCGCAATAAAGAATCTTAGTCAACGATTTCCACCTGCGAAAGACTTGGGTACAGCATGTTATAGATCAATATAACGTTGCCGTTGTGCATGCGGATGCATCCTCGTGAACTCGCAGAGCCGATTTGTTCCGGCTCTTTAGTGCCGTGAATACCAAAGCCGTCCCTGCCTTTGGCTTCCCCTGTGAGACCTTCGAGCCCTATCCATCTCGAGCCCAGGGGATAATCTGGGTCCTCCGGCTGATAGACTTTTCCCGTATCCGGATCCCGCCATGAGGTCGCGTAAGCTTTTCCATCCGGCCTGACGCGCCACAGTCCTTTCGGTGTGTCCCTGCCGGGCATGCCCAGGCCGACAGTGAAGCTCTGAACGTAAGTGTTCTGGAGATACACATCCATCCTGAAGGCCGAACGAGATACCTTCACGTGGAATGGACCGTTGACAACTTTTATTGTCGATCCCGCCTGCAGGGTCTCCGGGCGGCTGATATTGTTAATCCTCATGAGAATCTCATAGGGCACCTTGTATCGTTTGCCGATTGTCTCAAGCAAATCGCCCCGTCCGACAAGATAACTCTCACAAAGCGGATCATCAGGCAAGACTGTTCTGCTGAACAACCATTGATTGGATAGCTCGGAGAGCTGGTTCTTCACGGAAGAACGCTGCTGGGGACTCATTGGCATTCGCAGCGTCTGGTTCAACCTGTCACGTGCTTCTATAATCTTGACGGGCTTTTTGCTAATTAGTGCCGTAGCTTCGGCGATTAGTGCGGCGGCCTCAGGATTAGGCTCGACGGTTGGTCCGGGTGCCGGTTCCGGTGCAATTACCGGCAATTCCGGTTCCGTCCGCACCTCCACCGGTGGCACAGCAGCAGTCAATTCGTTCTGCTCGGATTCTTCGGGAACCTCTGGTTCATAAGGTGTCCTGGATTCATCGGGCGACATAGTATCGGTATTCGTATCGCCTGTGGGGGTCATATCAATAGTATCGGCCTCATTCTTGCCGAAAGGGCCGTAATAAAAAGCAATTGCCACACCAATAACGAGCACGGCCAGAAGAATAGTATAAGTCCGGTTTCGGGTTTTTCGCCCGGCTCGCGGGCCAAAAGGATGACGGGCCATCTTAAACTCCTTTCTGATTATCGAAATAAATTATTTCTTCATCGGTTACTATAATATCGACCGGTTCATCGTGCTCCATAACCGGTATTGACTCGATAATCTGCTCTGTAAATCCAAAGCCGCATCTGGCAGCCTTAAGTTCTTCGTTGGCGAAAAACCTGTCGTAGTAAGAACCGCCCCTGCCGAGCCGATTGCCCTTTTTATCGAATCCTAAAGCCGGCGTAACAACCAGATCAATCTCTCCGAACGGGACCGGCAAACCCGATATCGGATTTCGCAGACCGGAGGCGCCGGTCGAAAAACCTGTTTCCAGCGAGTTTATCTGAACTGGTATCATATGTCTTTGCTGCCAGGAAATCTTCGGTACCGCAACGGCCTTGCCGAGCTGCCAAGCGTGAAGTATGGCCTCGGAAGTGTCCACTTCGTGCGAAAGGGACAGGAACATCATTATCGTTGATGCACCTTGAAATTCTGCTGTCGAGACCAAATTCCGACATGCTTTTCGGCTTCTTTCATTCCTCTGCTCCGAGGGTATAGCGAGCAGGCAATCCATTAACTTGCGGCGTAACTCAGCCTTATCCATATCACCTATCCTTGTTTACTTCACTGTATTCGACAGGTTTACTATTTTGTATCAATGTTTGGAGCTTTTGTAAATAACGCTTCATTTTTTTTTCATAACCGCGCTCTTTCGGCATGTAATATTCCTTTTTCATTGCTGCCGGAAGATATTCCTGCGGCACGAAGCCATCCTCACTATTGTGCGGGTACTTGTAATCAGCTCCAAAGCCGGCTTTTTTCGCAGCCGGATAATGACTATCTTTCAAATGTACCGGCACGCGTTGGGTCGGCTGCTGTTTTACGTCGGCCATCGCCTGCCAAATAGCAGAAGCCGAAGCGTTTGACTTCGGGGCGCAGGCGATATATATCGCTGCCTGCGCCAGCGCCAATTGGGCTTCCGGCAGACCCACAAACTCAGATATCTGGACGGCTGCGGCAGCCAAAACGGTTGCCATTGGATCGGCGTTACCCACGTCTTCCGCCGCACAAATCGCTATCCGACGGGCAATAAAACGCGTATCCTCACCGCCCGCTAACATCCGGGCGAGCCAATAAACGGTGGCATCGGGATCTGAACCGCGCATGCTCTTCTGCAGGGCGCTTGCCAAATCATAGTGCGTATCGCCCGTGCCGTCGTAGTCAATCGTCTTCTGTTGTATCGACTCCTTCGCAACTTCCAGATTAAATTTTATTTTCGCACCGGGCTTTCGGGCCTCCTGCGATAACACACCAACCTCAAGGGCTGTCATGGCCTTTCTGCCATCCCCGTCGCTGACACCTGCCAGAAATTTCAGTGCCTTCTGGTCCGCCTCGATATCAAACTTACCAAGTCCTCGCTCGGCATCGTCAATTGCCGTCTTCAGCAATTTCAAAATGTCTTCCTGGCTGAGCGGCTCAAAATGAAATACCGTGCTGCGGGAAATCAAAGGCGAATTGACCGAAAAAAACGGATTTTCCGTAGTGGCACCTATGAGAATCAAAACCCCTGATTCGACATCATCCAGCAGGACATCCTGCTGAGCACGGTTGAAGCGGTGAATTTCATCGATAAAAAGCACCGTCCTCGTTCCGTCGACTGCGAGTCTGTCACGGGCACGTCCGATAATCTGCCGAATATCCCTGACGCTGGCCGCGGGGGCACTAAGATAGTGAAATTCGGCCTTCGTATAATTCGCAATCACCGCCGCCAGAGACGTCTTGCCGACCCCGGGTGGGCCGTAAAATATCAGACTGATGAGCCTGTCGGCCTCGAGCATCCTCGTCAACAGCCCATCGGGGCCAAGAAAATGCCTTTGTCCGATAAATTC
>DAOVMB010000087.1 GCA_030630905.1 Sedimentisphaerales bacterium | reverse complement strand
CGTCGCGGCGGCCTCCCCGAGCAGCAGCGCCCGGACGCCGATGTGGTTGTCGAACGCTTCGGCAAGGAGCTGGATACCGATTATATCGACCTTGTTCTTCTGCACTGTGTTGTCTCGCAGAAGTGGCCGGAAGAACTCGGCAAACAGATGGACATTCTGGCCAAACTCAAGAAAAAGGGCCTCATACGGGCACATGGAGTCTCATGCCATTCGCTGGCAGCGCTGCAGGCGTGCGTTAATGAGCCTTGGGTTGATTCGGTTCATGCAAGGATTAACGCTTACGGCGCAAAAATGGACGGCCCGCCGGAGAAGGTCGCTCCCGTGCTAAAAGCACTACACGAGGCCGGCAAGGGCGTCATAGGGATGAAGCTAATTGGCGAAGGCAGCTTCAGAGACAGTGATGAAAAACGTGATGAATCGGTCCGGTACGTGCTCGGCCTGGGCTGTGTGGATGCGATGGTCGTCGGCTTCGAGAAAATCGAGGAGGTCGATGATTTCGCCGCTCGCGTCCGCAAGGTAGCTGTTGCCGATAGACCGGACAAGCTGCTCGCACGCCGATAGGCATGGGCAGTGTGATGAAAAGAAGGAGGTAATTGTGAGAATTAATCAGGATTTTGTTATGTCGGTCGAGACGATTCTTCTCCTTAAGAAAAGGAAAAACTCCGACTATCTTCAAGCGTCAGAGATTGCAAAGGCTCTGAACTTCTCCGTAGGCTATTTGCAAAAAGTTATACAGATGCTCAGCCGGCAGGGCATAGTGGAATGTAAACGCGGAAGAATCGGCGGCGTAAGAATAAGAGCCAGGATAGTAACGCTACTCGATTTATGGAAGGCAACCTGCGGCGATTTAGATTATTCCGAACCTTCTCCGGCTATAATGAAAAAGCCGTTACAAACCTTCGCAAATTCGATGAGCAAGGTTGTAATTTACAGAAAAAAATAAAGAGACAATTGGATTAAGGTTACCATCCCGAAGTAAGTTCGTCTAAATTTATTGTGTTATTTGTTTGGATATCGGGCACAATAGAGTAGCAATTATTTTTCATAGAAATACATTTCATTTGAAGGGACCGGGCTATGGATCGCATTTGTCTGGGGGTTGGTGTTTGGACGCTTGCTATCTTCATTTCACTTGTCTGTCCGCTTCATGGATCAACAATTGACGTCTCTGAGTCTGTCGGCAGGCTTATCGAGGCTGACTGGATAAGGGCCGATTTTGAATTCGTTTCCGGCGGAACGAATGAATCGCAAGCGGCAGAAGTTGATACGGACGGCCAATTCTCTCTGGAGCGTACGAACCAGCTTATCATTCGAGGGTACAAACTCGCCGAGCGTTTGCGCGGCCTGTCTGCGTCCGAGTCCCGGCTGGAGCCATTGGTGACAGAACTGCGCCGACTTGAGGCTCGTCTGGCAGATACGCCATCAACCGCCGATGATCGACGGGACATATACCTGGATGTTCGCCGGGCGGTTCGTGAAATAGCGTTCTGCAATCCGCTGCTGGATTTTGACAAGATTCTTTTTGTAAAGCGGCACGACTCGGTCGGCGTCTTCCACATGTGCGATCAATACTACGGTTGTAACGCCAGACCCGGCGGCGGACTCTTTGTCCTCTCCGACCCCTTCGGCGAGAACCCCAGGCTGACCAATGTTCTGGAAAACTCTGTCGTCGAGCGCGGCAGGCTGAAAGGCGACAACCTTACCACCGGCGCCTTCCTCTCGCCCGAGTTGTCTTATGACGGCAAGACGATCCTCTTTGCATACACACAAGCCAGGGCATACGAGAAATACCGCGGCAAAGAGGCATACGAGTGAAGCCCGGAGGTTAGTTATCACATCTTCAAGGTCAACGCCGACGGCAGTGGACTCGTCCAGTTGACCGACGGAGACAGCGACGACTTCGATCCGTGCTTTCTGCCCAACGGCAGGATTGTGTTCATCACCGAGCGTCGCGGCGGATACCTTCGCTGCGGCCGGCATTGTCCCACATACGCGCTGCACTCGATGGCGGCGGACGGAAGTGACTTTATTCTTTTCAGCTATCACGAAACGCATGAATGGCACCCGAGCGTGACAAATGACGGCATGGTAGTCTATACACGCTGGGATTATGTGGATCGCGACACAAATATTGCACATCATATATGGACCTGCTTTCCGGATGGTCGTGATCCTCGTTCTTTTCACGGCAATTATCCGGTCCGGCGTGAAACCAGGCCTTGGATGGAGATGAGCATTCGCGCAATTCCGGGCTCGCATAAATTTGTTGCTACCGCCGCGGCGCACCACGGCAACGCTTTCGGCTCGCTGGTAATAATCGACCAGCGCCTCGATGATGATGGTATGTCGTCGCAATTAGCTCGCATTACGCCGGAAGTGCCATTCCCAGAAGCCGAGAGGCACATCAGGCCCATAAAGGATTGCATGGTTTACGGAACAGCCTGGCCGCTCAGTGAAGATGACTTTCTATGTGTGTACAATAGAGATGCAAAGAACCACGGCATTTACTGGATAGACAGCTTCGGTAACAAAGAACTCATTTACCGCGACCCGTCCATCTCGTGCTTGAGTCCGATTCCGCTGCGTCCGAGAAGTAAACCGCCGGTGATTCCCACCAGAACAGTTCAGACCGCTGACGATAAAAAGAATGCAGGTGGCATACACCCTCAGGAAAGCATTACAGTAATTGACGTTTATAACAGCGATTTTGAGTGGCCCGAGGGCGCCAGAGTTGCGGCGCTGCGAATCATCCAGGTGTTGCCGAAGACAACGCCTCCACCGAATCAACCCCGCATCGGAGTCGCCAACCAGACGAACGCCCGAGTGGTGCTCGGGACCGTTCCCGTCGAGGCCGACGGCAGCGCATATTTCGAAGTTCCCGCCGGCAAGTTGATTTATTTCCAGGCTCTCGATAATCGTGGCATGGCGATTCAGTCGATGAGGTCGGGCACTTATGTTCACCCCGGGGAACAGTTGACTTGTCTGGGTTGTCACGAGCCTAAAGGCCGGGCACCGAAACGATCCGCAGTAACGTCGCTCGCCCTTCGCAGGGCGCCTTCGAAAATACAACCCGATGTGGACGGCTCGAATCCTTTCAACTATGTCCGGCTTGTACAGCCGGTGCTGGATCGCAATTGCGTTAGCTGTCATCGCAGCGAAGAAGCGCCGGACCTGACGGGCTTTGTCGAGGGCAAGAACGGATGGACGCGCTCATACAATAATCTCGCCGAGAAGTATGGCTTCTATTTCCACGTCAGCAACGGATCAATCAACACTGGTGTCCACGGCGGCAGCAGAACGATTGCCGGAGCATTTGGAGCAAGGATCTCCGGATTGCTCAAATTTATGGATAAGCAACATTACGGTGTGAAACTCTCAGAGGAAGATTTTCACCGTTTGACGCTATGGCTCGACTGCAACAGCGAATTTTACGGATCGTATGAAAACACGCTCGACCAGGCGAGAGGCGAGATCGTTTACCCGACTCTGAATTGATTCATTTAGTAACAAGTCCGAAAACAGGACAAAAACGATACACGTTATTTTGGTTGATCTGCTTTAACGGGCCGGCGTCAATAACTGCAAAGCTGATAAGCCGTTGTTTATAGGGCTACCCACAGTAAGTCCTTAAATCCCGATTTGCTCCCTAAAGCCGGGCTTTCATTAAGCCGAACTTAGAAAATCCTGGAAGCATTACTAATTTCATTGACCTATCAAAAGAGTGAGGAATTGTGGACGATAAACAAAGACATAGAAGACTGCGCCTGCTGATAAAGAAGTTGAACAAAGATCACAAAAAGCAGAACCAGAAAATTGATATACTCTGCAACGACCTTATTGCAGCCCAGAGGAACTTTATCAAAAGGCTTGGCATCATAAGTTTTGTAGCAAATTTCTACGAGTCAATCATCGGGATGACCGACCTGAACAAGTTGCTGTATACCGCCGTTGAATTTATTAAAGCCGAAAATGCGGATGTTAATATCACCTTCTTTTTGCGTCAGGAAGAAAACTTCGAACTGTATATGTTCGAGAGCGGCCGGCCAATAGCCATTGAAAAGCAATATCTCGAGGGTTGTTTCACCCCGGAACTAATGGACAATATCTCAAAATCGAACAAGGTGTGCAATCTCGACGATATGTTCGCAATGGGCCTGCAGGGCAACTTGAATGAATTAAACAAAATCTCCGCAGTGACAATTCCCCTGGGCCTTCTCGGCTCGTCATTAGGTTTCATTCTGGTTTACCACTCATTGGAGAACAAGCTGACCGCCGATGAGATAAGCAGAATTTCCGCCGTAATTAGCGGGCTTTCCCGGGCGATTACCTCCTGCCAGACACTTTCAATCGCTGCGGATTGATCATATTGCCGCTATTGGTTCTATCTGTTTAGCCGGTTTCTGTACGCTGATACGATAGAAGTTTTTGCCGGCACGGCGGATATTTCAACGAACCGCTGGGCCTCGGCATCGATTTCCTTGCCGATAAGCTGCGTTCCGGTATCCGCTGAGTTATTTATGAAAGAATGCCACAGAAAAGCAAAGGTGAATAACACGAACAATTTTCTAAAGATAATATTTATCCTATCTAATTCGGTAAAATTATAGCCTAATTTCCTTGCAATATCAGTTTTTTCTGTTAAATTTACGTTTACGTAGCTGGGATCTGATCCTGACGGGCAGGTAGCTCAGTTGGTAGAGCAACGGACTGAAAATCCGTGTGTCGGTGGTTCAAATCCACTCCTGCCCATTACCCTAAGTGTTTGGCTGGCAATCATTTACAATCGCTGGCCTTTTTTCATTTTGGGGCAAAATGGGGGGGCGCAACAAATCCTGACACAGCACTTGGTTGGATGCCACACGCGCTCGGTCCACAAGGTCGGTTGCAACAGCAAGGTGAAAGCGGTGCGTCGTGTTGAAACTTGCGTGCCCCGCCAGGATCATAACCTCATGTTCGCTCATCCCGGTGGCTAGCCAGTTTGTCAGAGCCGTGCGGCGGAAATCGTGAAATTCACCTCTCTTGCACGAGGCCCTGTCCAGGATGTGATTGAACTGTCCGGTGAAGTGTTCACAACATTCAATCGGGAATGTCTGAACTTCCACTTTCCTTGCTGACGCAGACTGTCCGGCCTATTGTCTTTGTCGCCCCTGTACGTCAGAAGCCTGCCTACCAGTAGTACGGCGGTAATTATGAAAAGAACAAGCCGGATTTTAACCTGTCTTGGCGAGATTGAATCCGAGATAGCCTTCTTAGGATTCATGAACAATCATGTTACAGGCGCCAGCCCACCAGCGCGATAAGAAAGGGCTGCGTGCTCTAAAGCAAAAACACACATACGGCGCTGTACCATCTATGAAATAGTACCTCAAACATAATATTCAATATTTATGCCTATTAAAGAGCCATATGTCAACCCTTGTCTCGGAGCGTCCCACATATAGGCACATCCGGATATGGGCATATATATGACTGATGTTGGCAGAATCGCAATTGACTTAGGAACCAAAGGCAATACAACGCTAACCGAACCTGATAAATGTTTGTGAACACTACGACGAAATATGTATTAAAAGTGTAGCACTGCCATAGTTGCCATGCCGATTTTTTCCTGTTACAATTATCAGGGGCAAGAATTCTCAACATGGATATTCTGTATGAAGGAGATTGACAAATGAAATGGCGAATGCGATTTCGAATCCACACCGTTATTCTATTGCTGATATCGACTCTGATATCAGTTGCAGGTGCTCAGCCACGAGATTACAGCCGGGAGGCTACACAGATTCTGGCTTCGACTGATACAAGAGGTGGCCTTATCGTTCACCTCGGCTGTGGCGATGGCGAGCTTACCGCGGCGCTACGTATCAACGACAGGTGCCTCGTGCACGGGCTTGACACCGACCCGGGGGTAATAGCCAAAGCCCGCAGGCATATTCAGAAGCTCGACCTGTATGGGCCAGTGTCAGTCGAAACACTCGATGGCCGAGACCTGCCATATGCCGACAACTTGGTAAACCTGCTGGTTGCCGAGGATCTTGGCCGGGTACCGAGAAAAGAATGCCTGCGCGTTCTCGCTCCCAACGGTGTGCTGTACATCAAGTCCGGCAGCAAATGGGACAAGACAGTTAAGCAGTGGCCGGACTCAATCGACGAGTGGACGCATCATCTCCACGATGCCGGCGGCAATGCTGTGGCGAATGATCTCGTTGCCGGTCCTCCGCAGCATTTACAGTGGACGGCCGGACCGCTATGGGCCCGCAGCCATGGGTGGACACCAAGCGTCAGCGCGATGGTCTCAGCCGGTGGTCGACTGTTTTACATTTGCGATGAGACGCTTACTTGTGTGGACGGCGCCGTACCGAGCAAGTGGTTTGTCGTTGCACGCGATGCCTTCAGCGGTGTGTTGTTATGGAAACGTCCCATACCGAGATGGGGCTCAGAGGAATTCAGTGGTACACCCGACACAGGCGAGGGCGTCGCCAGTGTCGGGCGGTTCACCATGCCTGGGAATATCGGCAAACGTTTGGTTGCTGTGGACGAGACTGTGTATGTTACCCTTGGCCCCATTGCCCCGGTAACGGCACTGGAGATGAAAAACGAGTATATGCCGGCACAGCCAACGCTGACGAAATCCTCTGTACCGATGGACGTCTAATCGTGTCGATAAACCCGTCGAAAAGGCCCATCAATGCATGGGTTAGAAACGGCGAGGCTCCGCCTGCTGTACCTGGCAAGCACGTCTGCGCGGTCGATGTCGAGACCGGCCGAGTGCTCTGGAAGCAAGGCCCATTTTCAGGTATCCGGGCCGGCCAGACTCAGGACCCGTTCGGTAAGCTCGAATTGGCAGCCGGCGACGGTAAGATATTCGTCCTCACGACAGAAGCGATCGAGTGCATTGATGCGGACTTGGGTGAGAGTATCTGGCGGAAGGAACGGCCCGCGTTGCCGGCCGGTGCTGTACGGCGGATTGGCTTTTCGGGAATGTTCGAGTACCTTCTGACGGTGATGGTCTATCATGACGGCGTGGTCTTGCTGGCCCAACCGGAGCCTAACACGCGCCACACATACCACACGATGCCGGGCACGCTCTACGCCTTCGACGCCGAAGACGGTCGGCAAATGTGGAAGCATGACTACGGCGGCTGGGGCCATTGCACGCCGCCGGACGTATTCGTGGTGGACGATTTGGTTTGGACCCACGTTAACGCCGAGGCCGAGTTCGGTTCCGTGTGGGGCAACGGTTTCAAGGCCATAAATACGAGTGAGGTGGACTACCGTATCCAGGCGCTAGACCTGCGGACAGGCGAACTCCGCAAAGAGCTTCCGACGAAAGAGATATTCAACGTCGGGCATCACCACCGGTGCTACCGCAACAAGATCACCGAGCGATTCCTCATGTCGTGTCGGCGGGGCGTAGAGTTCGTAGACCTGGCCACGGGGGAGAACTATCAGAACCACTGGGTGCGCAGCGGATGCCTGCTCGGATACCTGCCGTGTAACGGTTTACTTTATGTAACGCCGCACCCATGTAGCTGCTACATAAACGCTAAGCTCACAGGTTTCAACGCCCTGGCGCCGAAGACTCAAGAAGTCCAGGATACAGCAGAACGAACCCGACCACACCTTGAGAAAGGCCCCGCCTACGGACAAATCGACAATCGAAAATCGGCAATCGACAATCCACATGAATGGCCCACATATCGGCACGATCCCCGGCGCAGCGGTACTACGGAAGCCGTCGTCGGCGCTGATCTCGAGATTGCCTGGCGGGCCGATGTCGGTACTAAGCTTAGCGGTCTGGTCGTTGCCGGCGGTAAAGTACTCGTTGCTGACGTGGATACCCACACCGTCCATGCGATAGACGCTGATGACGGCAAGGACATCTGGAACTATACAGCCGGTGCGCGGATAGACTCACCTCCCACATTATATGACGGTCTCGCTATCTTCGGTTCAGCCGATGGGCGGGTTCACTGCCTCCGCGCTACGGATGGAGCACTTGTGTGGCGGTTCGATGCGGCTCAACGTCATCGCTTCATAACTGCCTTCGGCCAGTTGGAATCGCCCTGGCCTGTGCCGGGCAGCGTACTCATGCACGATGCGAAATGCTGGTTTGCCGCCGGTCGCTCGTCCCACCTCGACGGCGGTATCCACCTTTACGCTCTCGATCCCGTAGCGGGG
>DAOVMB010000262.1 GCA_030630905.1 Sedimentisphaerales bacterium | reverse complement strand
ACCGAGCCGATCAAACTCGAAGTCGCGCCGACGAAAATACTGACGAACGCGGATCTGGAGGGCTCCGATTTCGCACCGATAAACAGAGAAATCGAGGCCGTCAAGAAAGGACTTTCCGCCAATTATGAAGATCTTGAAACTTTGAATGATATGAGTTTCTCGCCGCTGGCGGCTTTAGGCAGTCCCGGCTATGCCGTCCTCTGGGCCGTCCCTTTACTCGGGCTTATATCGAGCTTTCTGATAAAACTCTTCTCACATACCAGCCCTGAGAAAGCTGCAGCCAGACAACGCCGACAGGCCTGCGGCAAAGCTCTCGGGCAATTGAAAAAATTGGCCTCGACCGAAACAAAACAGCAAAACGAGCAGCTTGTATCAATCATGAAAAACTTTATCGGTGAGAGGTTCGACAAAACAGCCGGTTCACTGACACCGGATGAGTGTTACGATGCGATTATTGCCGCAACGCAAGATTCACAAAGCGCCGACAAATACAGGGCGATCATAGCCGGCTTCGAAGCGGGGCGCTACGCACCAATGGAGATAAAAATCGACTCCGATAAAATCATGGAAGTAAGCGAGCTTGTTCGCAGCATCAAAAAGAATTCAAAACATTGCCGATTTCAAAATCGAAAATCGAAAACCGGCAATCAAAAATACCTTATTGGTTTGCTTTTGTTCTGTCTGGCTGCTCCAGTACGGAGCGCCCTGCCAAAGGAACAAGTCTATTCACTTTTCAACCAGGCCAATCAATTCTTCAGAGAAGCGAACACGACAGCTAAAGACCCGATCCAGGCCCAAAAGCTATATGAAAAAGCGATACTAAATTACGAAAAGATAATCAGTAACGGCCGGATAAGAAACTCGAAACTCTATTACAATCTCGGCAATGCTTATTTTCTCAAAGACGACATCGGCAGAGCAATTCTGAATTATCGTCGGGCCCAACGACTTGACAAAGCCGATACGAACATACAAAAAAACCTCGCCTTCGCGCGCAGCAGAAGAATTGATACAATAGACGTCAGAACCGAAGAGCGAATCCTTGAAACGCTGTTTTTCTGGCATTATGATTTTCCCATCAAGACAAAATTCATGGCAATGTGTCTCTGTTTCGCGATTATCTGCATCAGCGTAACTGTGATGTTGTGGCGCAGTAAATCTGCTCCGTGGATTGCTACGGCAGTAATTTGCGGCCTTCTGACGGCAAGCTTTATATCATCGTTAGTTGTGGAAATCCGGTCTCGTGCTAATACAATCTGTGGTGTTATTACAGATCAGCAGGTTATTGCCCGACAGGGCGACGGTCCGAATTATCCGGAGAGCTTCAAGGATCCGCTGCATGCCGGAACTGAGTTTGATCTGCTCGAACGCCGGTCAGAGTGGTTTCATATAATGCTCTCCGACGACAGCGACGGCTGGATCCCCGACAACGCCGCGGACGTAATTTAACGCTACCACAAAAACGACAACCAACAGATACCCTATCCGACGAAGCGCTCGATATTGACAATTCACCAAGTCGGTCCCAGAGCAAATTCAACTCGTGCATAACTGCGATACATGCCGCAGCGAACAGAAAAGACCCTTGTGTTTTTATACTTGCTTCCGTAAACTTTGCAGACGACTGATTCGTGTATAGAAAGGATAACGCCATGCCGGCAAACATAACACATATGCTCATAGCCCACAAGGCGCTGCAAACGCTAAAGGCAAAAGGAATTGACCAATATAAACAATTTGCAGAAAAGCTCGATGATGCTTCCAGGAGTAAAAACTATAAGGCGTACGTGAATCTCGGAAGCCTCGGACCCGACCTCTATTACTATAACAGGCTATCCAGCTCTATCAAAGACATGCTGAAAGAAGGTTTCGTACAGGCCAAGGGGGTCACTCCCTGGTCATACCATTTGCACTCGCACCGGCCTAACGAGTTTCCTTTGAAGCTGGTCGAGATTATTTTCAGCGATGTGATAAGAGAAAACGGTCAGGTCAATCTGTATGATGATGATATGAGGAAACTTGCCTATATTGCAGGGCACCTGACGCACATCGCCGCCGACCAGATTATCCACCCTATCGTCAACAACGTTGCCGGGCCCTACTACCGCGAAGGTAAGAATCGCAAAAAACACCGTGAGTGCGAGGTTTTTCAGGATTACTTTTTGTACGAAGAAGTGTATCGCCTGGAGGAAAAGACCGGCGCGAAATATAACTTTTTCAAGCAGGATTTCCGAAGCTGGACGGACTGTGTCAGGGGAATCACCACAAGAAACACCGAAGAATGGTTCCGTTACTTTTTGCAGCGGGGATTCGTGGAAACCTACAGCTCGTGCCCATCCGAGCAGGGAATCGAAAACTCCGTCGATAACCTCCTGTTGACACTGCGGGCATGCCGGCAAATGGGGCCTTATAAGAAGGCGGACAAAGAATATCGCAAGGACAAAGAAAACTCCAAGATGTATCACGAATATATCAAGGATGTGGATTACATTAAATATTACCGGCTGGCGGTGGAATTAGCAGTGATATATCTTATTGCATTGTACGAGATATATTTCGTGCTCAAACAGGGAAAAGATTTCACCGACCGGCACAAAAAACGCTTCCTGAGCATCGTCAGCGATGCAGATTTATCCTGCCCCTTGAAGCAGAAGATCTTCGAGAAAGCATGTGCCGCATTGAGAAACAAAAGGAACATGACAGCGGCAATAAAAACGCACGCTTCCGGCCTTCTGACAAAAACGAAATTCGTCACGTCAACTCGCATTTTCAAAACCGAAAGTGACAGAGATTTGCTAAAAGCGTAGCCGGATGGCTCACTGATTCGGACAAAGATGGATTACACTATGAAAATGCAGCACTGTAGGATATAATTCATTGATGGATTTATCTATTGTTATACCGGCTTATGAAGAAAGTAAAAAGATCGCACGTGACGTAGTCGAAGCGGCTGCGTTTTTAGAAGCCCACGACTTTACAGGCCAGATCATCGTCGTCGACGACGGCAGTACGGACAACACCGCCGAGGCGGCGAAAAATGTAGGGGCGGTTCGCGAACCGCCCGTACTTCCACACAATGTCCAACTTAATGTCATCCGCTATGAGACACACAGGGGCAAAGGCTACGCCGTCCGCACTGGTATAAAGCATTCAAGCGGTAAATATGTCATGTTTGCCGATAGCGGCTCCTGCGTGCCGTACGAGGATACGCTGCGGGGGCTGGAGCTGCTGAAAAGCGATGCGTGCGATATAGCACACGGCTCAAGAAAAATGCGAGGATGCCATATCGAAAAAACGCAGAGCCTGTACCGGCGTATTTGCTCGAAGGCATTCCACTGGTTCGTCATCCATGATATGAAAATCCCCGCCGAGTTCACCGACACACAATGCGGCTTTAAGATGTACAAAGGCGACGTCGCACGCCACCTGTACGGCGAGGCCATTACGGACGGATTTACATTCGATATCGAAATCATCATGCGGGCTCAAAAGGAAGGCTACAGAATCAGGGAGTTTCCCATCGACTGGACCTGCGACCGTGACAGCCGGCTGTCGCCGACCCGCAGTTCATGGCGCGTTCTTTCCGAATTGCTGACCATCAGGCGAACGCTGTCAAAGAAATAAAGCATTTACGATTGCCGATTTCGAAATCGAAAACCGAAGATCGTAAATCGAAAATTTGTTAAATCGGCATTCGGCAATCGGAAATCGTCAATCAATGAGCTTTTCCCACGCCCCGAAGCGCACCCTTCGACTACGCTCAGGGTGAAGATGTGGACTACGCTCAGGGTGAAGAGACATGTTCTTCATGCCGAGCGGAGACGAGGCATCGAGAATGACCATCGCCAGCGTGTTCGGATGCAGACTGCAATATTGTTTGATCTCATCGAGGCCCATAATCATAAAGGCCGTCGAGAGCGCATCGGCGGTTGCGGCCGTAGCGAGGGCATCTTGCCCTTGTTTCTTACCGCTGGCAACCCCTGCTTGTTGCTGGCAGGGGTAGCGGGACGCAAGGCCGGGACGGCCTCGCCACGACCATGCGGCACGTCTGCCGCTGGCCGGCTGAACAGTACGAGGATCAATTATATGCCCGCCCTTCTGCACCCCGGAGCCGCTCAGAGCTGCCTTTTGTAAAAATGGGCGGGCCACTATCTCTTTTCGTCCGGCCGGATTGGTAAGCGTCAGAGGCCAGCCCTTTTGTGGCGAGGCCATCCTGGCCGTAGCGAGGCCGTCCCGGCCTTGTTCTATACGAGGGCGGGACGCCCTCGCCACGCGGGACGCCCTCGCCACCGGCGCATCAAGGGCCAGGACCGAGCTGTAACCGCCTGATATCAGAGCGACATCGATGCTCCACTCCCGCAACAACTCCGCTACACGATCGACGGCGTAGCCCTTGCCGATGCCGCCGAGATCGATTTGCATGGGACTGGCCGACAACCTAACCGTGTGTTCGGCCTCATCCAATTGCAGGAGGTTCGTGCCGGTATGCAATCGAGCAAGATCTATCTCCTTCGGCGAAGGCTTGCGCGGGGTACCATCCTCGTTACGCCAACATTTCAGCAGAGAGCCGATTGTGATATCGAAAGCTCCATTGGTTTCGGCATAAACTCGCACAGCAATCTTCAAACACTCGAACGTGTCCAGGCCAAGCTGCAAGGGTTGATTGGCAGGCTGGCTGTTGATTCGGGCGACATCGCTGTTT
>DAOVMB010000012.1 GCA_030630905.1 Sedimentisphaerales bacterium | reverse complement strand
ATTTGTCATTCCCGCGGAAGCGGGAATCCAGTTTTTCGCTCTGAACCCCCGCTTTCGCAGGGTATGTGTTTAGCCGAGGAAAAGCCATCCCCATCCCGATAAACAACTATCGGGATGAGGCTGCCACCCAATAGAATTGATGGAAGATGGGTGGCAGCCTCAAGCTTGGACCACCGCACGGCGGGGTTCAAGCTTGGGGATGGTCGCGAATTCCAGAGGCCGGCTAAACATGTACTTCACAGGGGTGACATCGTCGATTTTCGTTTTCCCCAACAGGAACTATTTAATAAAAAAACTTGTTTTTTTATTCTTTCGGGACTATAAAACTCCAAACGAATCAACCATATTTTCTGTTAGCTAAAGGAGGTAAACAATGGCTAAAAATGTGTTGACAATTCTATTGATCGTCACAATGGGCCTTGGTCTGGTATATTTATCCGGCTGCCAGACGGATGGACTCGGCGGTATCGGCAAGACGCCGGTTCGCCGTATCGCCGTGGAGGATTACGCGGACAAGATGAAGGCCGGATGGATCGGACAGATGGCAGGCGTCGGCTGGGGCGGGCCGACAGAATTCCACTACAAAGGCGAGATTATCCCGGAAGACAAGATGCCGTCCTGGAAGCCGGAACTGATCAACCAGTTCAACCAGGATGATATTTACGTCGAGATGACATTCCTGCGAACACTGGAACTTTACGGGATGGATGTTTCGATTCGTCAGGCGGGGATCGACTTTGCAAACAGCGGATACCCGCTCTGGCACGCCAACAATGAAGGCCGAACGCTTCTTCGCCGGGGCATCGCACCGCCGGATTCGGGCCATCCGGAATTTAATAGACATGCCGACGACATCGATTACCAGATCGAGGCGGATTACGCCGGCCTTATTGCACCGGGTATGCCGAATGTGGCGATCGAGCTTGGCGAGACTTTCGGCCGACTGATGAACTACGGCGACGGGCTCTATGGCGGCCAGTTCGTCGGCGGCATGTATGCTGAGGCATTCTTCGAAGATGATATAGAAAAGATTGTCCGCGCGGGCCTGAAGTGTATCCCACAGGCAAGCCAGTACGCTGAGTGCATTCATGATGTGCTTACCTGGTATAAGCAAAATCCAAACGATTGGCAGAAGACCTGGCAGCTCATCGAGGAGAAATATCAGGACAATCCCGACTACCGCAGATACTCCTGCAGTAAGGGCGATTTCAATATCGACGCCAAGATCAACGGCGCCTATATCGTTATGGGCCTGCTGTACGGCGAAGGTGATCCGGACAAGACGATTATCATCTCGACGCGCTGCGGTCAGGACTCCGACTGCAATCCTTCGAATTCCGGCGGTATTTTGTTCACAACCATCGGCTTTAAGAACCTGCCGGACAAATACAAGTCGGCGTTAAATCCCGAAGGTAAATTCAGCCACACACCATACAACTTCCCCACGCTCGTTAGCGTGTGTGAAAAACTCGTCCGTCAGTCGGTCGTGCGTGCCGGCGGGCGAATCGAAAAAGGCAGCGACGGCAGAGAGACATTCGTCATTCCGGTTAGTAAACCCAGGCCCGGCAGGCTCGAACAGTGCTGGGAACCGGGCCCCATCGCCAACAGCAAGTTCACCGAAGCGGAGATGGCGAAAATCACCGCTATCGCGGGCAAAGATATTTCCGAAGCCGTATCGAAGTTCGCGCCCGGCTGGAAGGTCGAGAACTGCGGATTCGATATGGACCCGGGCTTGAAAGAACAAGAGTTGGGCAAAAGCAACGTGCTTGTCACTCATCCGATCGACAGCAGAACCGGCTGTCAACTTTCACGGCAAGTAAAGCTCCCCGCGGGCAAGAAAACCACGCTGAGTCTGACCGTGGGACACCATCCCGAAGGCGACTGGGACTTGATTGTTGCCGCCGACGGCAAAGAAATTGTCCGCAAAGCCGTGGGCAAGGAAACGGCCTCCGACGGCTGGATGCAGACCGAGGTTGATTTGTCTGACCTTGCAGGAAAGAAGGTTAAGCTCGAACTTATAAATCAGCCGACCGGATGGATGTACGAGGCCGGTTACTGGGCGGAGATTTCGCTGGTAAGCCAATAGAAGCAGGCAAAGCCACTGAGTTTATTTTTGACGTTCATACTCCTTGCCGTCGGGTGCAGGAGGAAACCTGATAGTAGTCCGTCAAGCGTAAATCTGTAAGTTGTCATTCCCACAGTTGGGTGGCAGCCTCAAAGCCGAAGGCTTTGGGGATGGTGAATACAGGAGAAGCCATCCCCAAGCTGCGCTTGAGGCTGCCACCCTTCCAAGCTATCAAATCAAATTTGAAAGACAACGATGGAAATACTCCTATATTATTGGTCGAAGACAGAGGCTATGAGGAAATTGCCGTATTTCTGCACAAGCACGGTGCTAAAGAGCGATCAGCGTAATAATTCTTAAAGTTGCAATTTGACTTAAAGTGTTGTATAATAATACAATAAATCTAAATGGAAACGATGCAAGCTCATTGAAAGGTGGACTATAATGAAACACATAAGACTTCTTTGCCTGGTCGTAATGTTAGCGATTGTTGCTTTTGGGTGTAAGAAGAAAGAATCCGAGCCGTCGCAGCAAGGCGACGTTCAGAATCAGGTACAACCGGCAAAAACACCTGCACCGGCAAAAGCAATGGAACCCGTCGAGCAAATTCAACCAGCTCCGGCCGATACTCAGAGCGAAACCGCCGAAACAGCCACTGACCCGGAATCGGCCGAGACGGATGAAGATATCGCCCCGGCCGTATCGCTGCAACGTGCGGTGGCCGCCGGTGACATCGACAAGATCCAGTCACTTATAGCTGCAGGCGCCGATGTCAATGCAACGGCTAAGAACGGGGCTTCGCTCCTGCACATAGCCCTTTTGCAAGGCCATGAGGCAACGGCTGCACTGCTTATCTCCAAAGGAGCCGACATCCACGCAAAGATGACGGACGGTACGACCCCACTGCACTTTGCGGCCATGCGAAACTGCAAGGAAATCGTTAGTTTCCTGCTCGACGACGGTGCGGATGTGAATGCCATGGGTACAAATCTCGGTTCGCCGCTCCACATTGCCGCTGCTACCGGCCAAACGGAGGTTGCCGAGATGCTTATCTACAAAGGCGCCGACGTTAATATCGAAAACCAGCGGGGGATGACTCCGTTAACGCTCGCCAAACAGAAAGGAAACGGGGTGATGGTTGAACTGCTGGAGAAGCACGGGGCCGAGTAGAAACTAATTTGCAGCGATGTGAAATCGTTAGGGAGCGAGCTTGGGAAATGTCACAAGACCTTGATCGCAGAAACTTTCTAAAGAAATCTGTTATCGGCACCGTTACGGTTACGTCGGCTCTGAGTCTGGAGGAAAAGGCCCTGTTAGCGGCAATGAAGAAGCCGACCGAACCGTATGCTGGCTCGGTCGAAGGCCTGCCGGCAGGCCGGATTGGAAAAGTCAAAATCAGCAGGATAATCTGCGGCGGAAATCTGATCGGCGGATATGCTCACAGCAGAGATTTGACGTATGTCTCCTCTTTATTGAAGCACTACTTCACGGACGAGAAGGTTATCGAGACGCTTCAGATATGTGAAGAAAACGGAATCAACACGATCATTACCAACTCCGGCTCGGCGGAACTTCTTAAAAAATACCGGGAGGAAAGAGGCGGGCAAATACAATGGATAGCACAATGCACGGCGAAGACGGACGATCTTACAGGTGACGCCAAGAAGGCAATTAACGCCGGAACTGCCGGGGTCTTTCTAATCGGAAATATCGGGGACCTCTGGGCTCGAAATGAAAGGATCGATCTGATTGGCAAAGTTGTCGATTTTATAAAAGGCAACGGAATCATCGCCGGTGTCGGCGGACACAACTTAGAAACGCCTGTGGCGTGTGAAAAAGCCGGATTAAACACCGATTTCTATATGAAAACGCTCCATAGCACCAGGTACTGGTCCAAGCGGCAGCCGGACCAGGACAAGGATGTTATCGACAATTACACCACGGATAATTACTGGGATAAGTATCCTGAAAAAACGGTCGAATTTATGAAAACGATGGAAAAGCCTTGGATCGCGTATAAGGTCCTGGCTGCCGGGGCGATTCCTCCCAGAGACGGTTTTAAATACGCATTCGAGAACGGCGCCGACTTCCTCTGCGTGGGGATGTTCGATTTTCAGGTTATAGAAGATGTGCTTATTGCAAAAGATATTCTATCCGGCACAATAAACAGAGAACGACCCTGGAGGGCATAGGGATGAAAGTAAGGAACTCCTCATAGTGCCTACATAAAGAAGATCGCATGCAATTTAGATATAGACACAACTTCACGGCAAATGCCTGCATCTATACGATCATTGTCCTCTTATTCAGCCTGATAGCGAACGGCCGGGAAGAAAAGGTTTACTGGAATCAATTTCGCGGCCCCAATGGACAAGGGGTGGCGGACGCTGACCGAATTCCTATCCATTTCAGTCCGGAATCGAACGTTTTGTGGAAAACCGTCATTCCCGCGGGCCACTCATCCCCTGTCATCTGGAACAATCGCATCTTTCTTACCGCTAATGAACCAGCCAATAAAATGGAACTTGTTACGTTAGCCATCGATCGCCAGGACGGCAAAATTCTATGGCGACAGGTTGTTCAGGCCGAAACAAAGGTAAGATTTCATCCACTGAATAATCCCGCATCTTCCACGCCGGCCGCGGACGAAAGAAACATTTACGTCTATTTCGGGACCTACGGGCTGATTTGTTACGACCATGCGGGAAACGATCTCTGGCAGCGTAAAATCGACACGCCGAGAAGCAAATATGGAATGGCGACCTCGCCCATATTGTATGAAGACAAAGTGATTATGGTTTTGGACGGTGACGGTGGCTCCTCTCGTTTGTTAGCGGTCCATCGAGACACCGGCCAGACGGCCTGGCAGCAGCCGAGATCGTTGTTCAAGGCCGGCTGGTCAACGCCCATGATCTGGCGTCATGGCCAGACCGAAGAGCTTATCGTGTTGGGTTCCAAACGGCTGACGTCCTACGATCCGTCCACCGGCGCCGAGATATGGTGGGCCGGTGGTTTTTCGAACGAAACAGTCGGTATCCCCATAACCGGCAATGGGCTCCTGTTTGCCGGCGCCGCGGCCCTGGGTGGACGCGGAGATGATAAGTTAGATGCGGCCGGAAGCTGGAAGATCACAGTCGAACAGTTCGACCGCAATCACGACAATCAAATACAACGCGACGAAATGACGAAAGGCTTTGCTTTCATACAGCGGCCGGAGTTGCCCAAAGACAATCCTGGTTATGGACTGCCGGTCAGAAATATGGACACTCTGCTGAGAATCTTCGACCATGACAAGAACCGGATCATCAGTGAAGCCGAATGGATGCAAACGATGTCAAGCTTCTCCGCCCATAGCCAACCCAACCTGGTGGCAATTCGTCCCGGAGCGACAAAGGATGCCCGTAAATCGCATGTGGCCTGGGAAATGCGGCGAGGCATTCCCGAGACGTCCTCGCTGCTCTATTGTCGGGGAAAACTCTACCTCATGCGGGACGGCGGCGTGTTAACCTGCCTGGAGGCAGCAACCGGCAAAGAACTCTTCCGCCGGCGAATAGGAGCAACCGGTCAATACACTGCGTCACCAATTGCCGCGGGAGACAAAGTTCTCTTTGCCTCTATACGCGGCGTCGTCACAGTTATTCAGGTCGATGACGAGTTGAAAATTTTAGCCAGAAACGATTTTGGGGACATGATTTTTGCCACTCCGGCTGTTGCTGAAAATATAATTTACTTGCGGACATCCGGCCATTTATATGCATTGGGCGAGTGAAATACATGGAACCAAAGTCCGCCGAGAAGTCGTGCGAACACGCCATAGTATTTAAGATTAGAGGAATTGATCCGATTTAGTATTTGCAATTCCGACAGTAATAATATAGTATAAATCTACTTGCTGACACATATAGTGTATCATTATTGACAGAAAGGGTCGTAATCATGTCAAATGAGAATGTTAATCGTCGAGGATTCCTGAAGAAATCCATCGCCGCTTCGGCGGGAGCAACCTTGGTGCTTAAAAGTTTCGAGGAGCAAAACCTGTTGGCTAAAATGGCGGAGAAATCCACCGATAACAAATCCGTCTCGGCCGGCAATAAACTGCCTTTCGGCAAAATCAAGAATCTCAAAATCAGCCGAATATTCTGCGGCGGCAATCTAATCGGCGGCTGGGCGCACAGCAGGGATTTGATGTACGTCTCCTCGCTGGTTAAGGCCTATCATACCGACCAAAAAGTGTTCGAAACACTGGAGCTGGCCGAGAACAACGGAATCAATACGATTCTGACCAATCCTGTTTCCGACAGGGTGATGAATCGCTATTGGAACGAGCGGGGCGGCAAAATCCAGTGGATCTCGGATTGTGCCTCGGGTTCGGACATCAAGACCGGCATAAAACGTTCCATCGACAGCGGCGCTCACGCGGTGTACATACAAGGCGGCTTAGCCGACAACGCAGTCAAAAAAGGCCAGGTTCATCTGCTGGGCGAAGCGCTCGAATATATTAAGGAACAGGGCATACCCGGCGGAATGGGTGCGCATCTGCTGGATACGGTCAAAGCTTGTGTCGATGGTGGACTCGAACCCGATTTCTGGGTAAAGACACTCCATCCCGGGAAATACTGGTCGGCCGACATCGAGCCGGAGCACGATAATATCTGGTCTCGCACGCCGGAAGAGACAATCGAATATATGAAAAAACTCGAAACGCCGTGGATCGCATTCAAGGTCCTGGCCGCCGGCGCAATCCATCCCAGAGTAAGTTTCAAGTATGTCTTCGAGAACGGCGCCGATTTCGCCTGCGTGGGGATGTTCGATTTTCAGATTATCGAAGATGCTCTCATTGCCCGGGATGTATTCTCAAAGAAGATAAACCGCCAGCGTCCCTGGAGAGCGTAGCTTGTCATTCCCGCGAAGGCAGGAAGCAAGAATCTTCGTTGTTTATCCTGACAATTGTGGTATCGGTTCTTATTTAGAGGCTCTAACAAAACCAAACTTGAAGAATAAGGAACCGCTCCGCGGGGCTATTTCAATAGATTCCTCGACTGCGCTCGGAATGACAAGTTAGGTCTTGTTAGAGTGCCTTAGTAGTCTTTGAAATTTCTCATCCATTCCGGCCAGTCTTCGGGTTGTGCGCTGCCGGCCCTGGTCCAGGAACCATTTGTTTCAAACTCGCGATTCCACTTCAACGTCCACAATTCTTTGAGCCCTGCCGTTCTGGTGGAGAAATCCGCAAAGACGGCATTCGTGAATCCGTTATGCCGGTTGAGGCAGAGCATTTTCATCGCGTTCGAGGTCCAGTCTTCCACCTGGCCTTCGAATTGGGGCGGCTCATCCGTATGGTGCGGCCGCGTGTCCCACCAGTAGTCATCCAGAAACAGAGGGATATTGGCAACACCCTTGACATCGCGATTCCTCCAGTACCACTCAGCCGGTCTGCCGCCCTCCCGGCCCGGCAGAGGATCGGTAATACATATATTGATTCCGTAGCTGCCGTGCTCATCGTAAGAATTCGTCCATGCTCCGAAAGTGGAATCCGCTCCTTCGTCGCGGGGTTTCGTTGCCGTAGGACAAAAGCAAAGATCAGGATTGTCCAGATAGTAAGGACGCATCACAACCATCCAGCTATCTTCAGAATATGCGCCGTCGTTCCACCCTCTGTGGAAATGGCCGTTGTTGTCGTCCGTATAAAGTGAAAAGTAGAGGGCCCACTGGCGCAGGTTCGACTGGCAGGCAATCGTCTTAGCCTGTTTCTTGACCCGTTGCAACGCCGGCATCAGTATCGCCATCAATAACGCAATGATAGCAATTACGACCAAAAGCTCTATTAATGTAAAGCCTTGTGGTTTGCGCATGATGTTAATATCTTACCAGTCCGGTATTGGTGATCCGCCTGGCCAGCTTAATACAAAAGTATTACCGACCGGATATGCCGAGACTCGTTCGACATGCGCATCCACAAACACCGCATTGGCGTAACCTATATTCAGGTCTCCACTCGGAGCATCATGGAATGTAGCGAAGTGGTCGTCTCCGGTGCCAGGTGTGGCACGTAAATTGTTGTCATTGATTTGGGCATTCTGCAGTTCAGGAACACGCCATGTATTCTCCTCGGAGAAGAAAAACACACGCGTAGGATTCTTTACCTGGGATTCATTCCTGATTCTTTCTATATTAGTGTGAAATTGTTGGGGCACCGCATTCCATGCATCGCCATTGAGGTAGGAATTCATACAGTAACCATATTGAGGTTCGACGGGAATTGTCGCACCCCCACAACCGCAGCCCATCATTCTGGCAACAATGTCGAAGTCGGGGCACAGATGAATGTCGTCATCCTTCAGATAAGGCCAAAGTCCACCGGCAAGGTCCGGATTCTGGTTGAGATTCTTGCTGGCATCGTGCCATCGACATCCTCTGCCACCGTCTTTGTATAGCCAGGTGAATGAATAAGGGAAATTGCCATCCCAGTCATCCAGGTACATCTTCGACCCCAAGCCGTACTGTTTCAGGTTGTTTCTACAAAGGATTTGTCTTGCCTGCTTTTTAACCCGCTGCAGTGCCGGCATCAATATTCCCATTAATATCGCTATTATGGCGATCACTACCAGAAGCTCAATTAACGTAAAGCCTTTTTTTCTCTGCATGCTACCGCTCCTTTCTTACCCGGTCGTCTCAGTATTATTTAAAGTTACAAATCCACAGGTTCCGGTTGATATATTTATGACGTTTTGCCGCCATCACATTAAAAAGGTTTGTCGCTATCTTTAATCAAAACCTCATGTACTCCTCAGTTTAATTTGCCCTGACATATTATAACACAATCGGTCGCGGCAATGCAATCATTCTGCAATATTTTTTTTATGGCAAAAAAATCTATCGAACCGGATTTATCCCCTCTGCAAAGCCTAAAAACGCCTCCGACCGTAAAATCCGGGCTATATATCCGATTTCTGACAAAATTTTGCTCCATCATCTGCGTTTTTGTCGGATACGTAATTTGACCTGAGAGGAAATATTTCTTAGATTTTAGTGAGGGCTTATTTTCAAACTACCATACAAATACTGGGAGAGGTCAAATATGAGATTCAAAACAATAACCTCATTCGTGGCTACATGTGCTTGTGTTCTTCTTATGACGGTTTCGTGTTCGAGATACGGGGTTTACCATAAGCCAACTGTATCAAAAGGGCACGGGCCGCCTGCACACGCTCCCGCTCATGGTTATCGCCGCAAACATGTGGCCGGCATGGAGCTTGTTTTCGATTCGGGCAGGGGGGTATATGTCGTCGTAGGACTTTCCGACCATTATTATCATGATGGTTATTTTTACCGTCTTCGCGGCGGCTTATGGGAAATGAGTCTCAAGCACGATGGCAACTGGAAGGCCGTATCTCAAAAGTCGCTGCCTATGGGACTTCAGGTCAATGTCAAAGCTAATGGCAATAGCAAGGGCAACGGCAAGGGAAAAGTCAAACATAAAAAGGATACAGTAACGATTGGCAGGCTGCTCTAAAGGGAGCTTTGTCCCCCTAAGATTGTCAAATTCGGACCAAAAAGTATCAGGGGGGCAGGAATACTTATCCGAATCGACCCTTTTTTACATGATTCTGTTTGGATTTGACGATTGTTCGACTATACTTTACTTAGAGGGCCGGATGTATCAAAGGCGATTCCGATAATGAGTATGAACCCGGTTCAGGTAGTTTCATATAAAACTGGGGGGAGAAGTAATGGGAATTCAGAATTTTTCAGAAGATGTTCTTCTCATCACTTTGCCTGAGCAGCCGCAGCACGGGGAAGAGATTGACATTGTCAACAAATTGCTCAGTAACTCAGTGGACTTTGATGTGTTGGTCAATTTCTCAAAAGTTGAAATCCTGACTTCAGGAAGTATCTGCGGCCTGATGATACTGGATAAACTACTCACAGGATCCGGGCGCAAGCTTGTCTTATATAATCTTCCTTCGGCAATCAAACAAATCTTTGTGCGGACGGGCCTTCTTGCAGTTTTCGATTTAGCTGACGATGAGCTTGATGCCCAACAGCGTATTCAAGACAAAAACACATCAATGGCGGAGTCTTAATCACTAACTAAGGGCAGGGCCTGTTGTTCAGTGGCATTGCTTTCTTTACAGACACATCTTCCAGTCGTAGCCGTCAAAATCCTGCTCTTAATCTATACAATTTCGATAACTTCTCGATACCTGCTCGATTCATCTTTACAAAAACAGCATCCGGCAAATTGCTTTTCTTGACGTCAAAAGGTCAATAGCTTATAGTGTGGCGTTTTGAGCGGACAGCTTATTATTGTTGCTTTATAGGAGTTTGTTGGAATGGCAAAAAAGAGTCAATGTGATAAGTGTACCGGGCTGTGCTGCAGGTACTTTGCGCTGCCGATCGAAACACCGGAAGATAGAGAAGACCACGATGACATACGATGGTATCTGTGCCATAAAGATATCACAGTATTCGTAGAGGATGGTGACTGGTATATTAACATTAAAAACAAGTGCAAACACCTCTCGGAAAAGGACTATCACTGCAGGATTTACGACAAAAGGCCGAGAATCTGCAGGGGATACCGTCACTCGGATTGTGATTTCGTCGAGGGTGAATACGATTACGAGCTGCACTTTACCGACGATAAGCAGATGGAAGAGTATATAAAGATAAAATTCGACAACAACATCATCGAAAAAAAGAAAGGAAAGAGCCCCAGGCGTAAGCGTAAGGCGAAGAAGAAATGAAAATACCGCCGGTAAAAGGAACGAGGGATTTTTATCCGCCGGACATGGCGATTCGCAATTTTATCGTGGACGGCTGGAAGAAAGTGTCCCTGCGGAACGGCTTCGAAGAATATGACGGGCCGATATTCGAGTATCTGAAAATGTACCAGATCAAAAGCGGCGACGAAATCGTCGAGCAGCTTTTCTCCCTGACGGACCGCGGCGGTAGAGACCTGGCCCTGCGACCCGAAATCACGCCGACGCTGGCGCGCATGGTCAACCAGCAGATCAACGCCCTGCCGAAACCCATCAAGTGGTTTTCCGTGCCGAGATTGTTCCGCGCCGAACGTCCCCAAAAGGGAAGACTCCGCGAGTTCTTCCAGTGGAACATCGACATCATCGGCGTCGATCAACCGCTGGTCGATGCCGAGATCATTTTCACCACCGTGGATTATCTCAGAAACGTCGGGCTGGCGCCAAAGGATGTCAAAGTCAAAATTTCAAGCCGGAAGTTATTGGCGGCCGTTCTAAAGAGCTACGGCGTTCCCGACGAAAAACTCGAATCTCTATATGTGGTTCTCGATAAAAAAGGCAAACTGCCCGCCGATACGTTCGAGCAAATGCTTGCGGAACAGGTGCCGGACAAAGAAACGCTTGCCAAAATATCGGAATTTATGCAAATCGACTCGATACCGGAGCTTGGAGAATTGATAGACGCCGGATCTGAGGAGTTCGCGGCGTACAATGAAATAAAGGAAGTCCTCGCGACACTGGAAACAATGGGAGTGGGTGACTTTTGCATTTATGACCCGGGCATCGTTCGGGGACTGGCCTACTACACAGGCATCGTGTTCGAGGTACATGACGCCGTCGGCGACCTCCGAGCCATCTGCGGCGGCGGCAGATATGACAATCTGCTTCGCGATTTCGGCGGCCCTGCAATATCGGCCACCGGGATGGGGATGGGCGATTGTGTGCTGGAGATACTCCTTAAGGAGAAGGGGCTGCTCGATCAACAGGTGCCGAAGCGGCAGATCGACTATTTTGTCGCCTGCATAGGCGACATTGGCAACGAGGCATGGCGGATTATCGCAAAGCTGCGTTCGATGGGATACTCGGCCAATATCAGCTATAAGACGGGAGGTCTTTCGAAGCAGTTGAAAGAAGCTTCGGCGCAAAACGCCAACAAGTGTATAATCATAGGCGAAGAGGAACTCAAAGAAAGCAAAATCGGCATCAAGGATATGGCTACAGGCGAGCAGGAGCTTGTTGGCCGCGATGAGTTCTTCTCCGGATTAGACTCCGCTGTTGTTGGAACAGAATAAGTCAAAATGAAGGACTCCTTTCCAAATCATTACGAGCGGGCTTTCGAGAATTGGCTTATAGACAATCGAATTGAGTACGAATCGGTAGATGAGCACAAGAGAACGGCCTTCGGACATTCCGACATCAAGAGCTTCGATTTTATATTGTACCCGCCCGAGAAGCCAATTGTCATCGCCGAGGTAAAGGGCAGAAAGTTCAAGGGTACCAGCCTGGCCAAATTGGCGGGTTTCGAATGCTGGGTCACAATCGGAGATATCGAGGGCCTGACAAGGTGGCAGCGGGTCTTTGGCGAGGGCCACCAGGCAATATTTGTTTTTGCCTACAAAATCGAGAACGTCGACGTCGATTTTGACGGCAGGGATTATTTCGATTTCGACGCAAACAGGTATCTTTTCTTTTGCGTTAAGCTGGAAGATTACCGCAAGTTCATGAAACGCCGCAGCCCGAAATGGCAGACTGTGACATTACCCGCCGACAAGTTCCGCGACTGTGCCGTACATATCAGTGAGTTTTTGCTTTGATATCCCCGGCTCTTTTGGTATTATATTCTTATAGGAACAACAGTGCATTCAAGGAGAATAAGTCAGATATCTTTGGAAGGAGATATTGTGAAAACAACCATCATTCTGTTCGTTATTGCAGCGATCATGTTCTTAGTGGCCGGCTGCGGTCCGGGCCAGCCATTTGAGATAGAAGGCATGCATACGCCTCAATCTGAATCACCGGCGCATGTAGTGGCGGCCGGATAAGTTTCATTAGTCAAGCAAGATTGCCGACAGCATGTATTCGGGAATTTCTTCAATAAAAGCGCAATAAATCCACTGGTCGGGCGTCTATACCTATATCACTGACAATGGAATGCTATTTCGTATCAGGCTTATAAGCGAACTCAAGATTCATTTTTTCGCAATATGTCAGAAAAAAGCAAAAAAAGTACAAAACCGTAACAAAACGGTAACATTTGGTCTGCATAATCACATTTATAGGTGGCTATAAAATTTATACCGACAGTTACTCTTTACAGGAAAGGTTTTAGGGTGAAGAAGTCCCGCATAATTATCATCGTGATTATTGTTCTCTTAGTGGTCGCCGCCGGGATTGGAGCGGCGATTCGGGCCAAAATTAAAGGTGGCCGTAAGCCCACAGTAGTCCGCGTCGAAACCGCTCAGCGCGGGGAACTGATAGAGTTTGTCAGTGCTCCGGGCGAGATCGAACCAAAGACGAAGGTGGAAATAAGCGCCAAATTAGCGGCCCGGATCGTGGAATTGCCCTACGAAGAGGGCGACATTGTGACTCGTGGCGATGAAAATGCGAATCCGCCCGTGCCGGCCTCGGTGCTGCTCCGCCTGGAGGCGAAGAATTTGGAGAGCGGGTTGACTTCGGCCGAAGCCAGCCGAGACGCTCAGGTCGCACAAGTAGAAGTCGACAAAGCGGGGATAAAGAGTCAGCGAGCGAGTCTCGTAGGTCTCGCTGCTTCCTTGGAGCAGGCACGGCGAGATTTGGAGAGGCAGAAAGGGTTACTCGAAACAAAGGACATTGCTCAGGCAACCTTTGACCAGGCTCAGGCCACGTATGACGAACTTAAGGCGCGGCACGCAGCCTCAGTGTTCACGCTGCAACAGGCCGAGTTGCGTCTTGTGGTGTTGAAGCACAACCTTGAGGTGGCTAACGCCGGGATCGCCCAGGCCCGGGAGACGCTCAGCTACACAACCATCACATCGCCCATTGACGGCACGATTACTCGGATCAATGCAGAAGTCGGCGAACTTGTGATGACCGGGACGATGAATAATCCGGGCACGGTTATCATGGAAATCGGAGACCTGTCGCAGATGCTGCTTGTCGCACAGGTGGATGAAGCCGACGTAGGCAGAATAGAGGTTGGCCAAAAGGCTACGGTTAAAGTCCAGGCCTTTCCCGACGAAGAATTTGAAGGAGTCATCGATTCGATTGCATTGACACACAGGATATCGTCAACCGCCACGAAATACTTCAGGACCGAGATACTTCTTCAGGGCGACGTGGAGAAATTGTATTCGGGTCTGACCGCCCACGTGGACATCGAGACTACAAAGCACGAAAACGCGCTCAATCTGCCGAGTCAGGCCGTGCTGGGCGCAGCTATCGACGATCTGCCTTTGGAGATTCGCGAGAATTCCCCCGAAGTGGACACTGCCAAGACGTATGCGGCGGTGGTTTACCGCTATATTGACGGCAAAGCTGTAGTAACGCCCGTTAAAACCGGCCAGAGTAACCTAACCCACACCATAATAAAATCGGGTATAACAGAAGAAGATAAAATAGTAGTCGGTCCGTATAAGGTACTCGAGAGTATTAAGAACGATCAGATAATACAGGATGAGCGTGAAGCCCAAGCAAAGAGAAAAGGCGCTAAAGCTGAAGCTAAGGAAGAAACTGCAAACGATGCCAATGATAGCAGCCGAAGCTGATAAGCCGATAATTCGACCCCAGAATGATAAACCCGTCATTAAACTGCAGGATGTCACACGGGTCTATAAAGTCGGCGTGGAACGTATTCATGCACTTGATGGAATCAGCCTGGAGTTGAACGAGAACGAATATGTCGCGGTAATGGGGGCCTCCGGCTCGGGCAAGAGCACTCTGATGAATGTCCTGGGGTGTCTGGACAGGGCCACCTCCGGATACTACGGACTGGATGGGCAGGACACAACGAAAATGAGTGATGCGGCGCTGGCCCGCGTCCGTAATGAGCGAATCGGATTTGTCTTTCAGTCGTTCGAGTTGCTTGGGCAGTTCAGCGCGCTCAAGAACGTCGAGATGCCGCTGATTTATTCAAAAAATGGCTGGTGGTCTCGTCGAAAGCGAGCTATAAACGTGCTTGAGAGAGTTGGGCTGGGCGACCGGATGAAACACAGGCCGAATCAACTTTCAGGAGGTGAAAAGCAACGCGTAGCTATCGCCAGAGCACTTGTTTGTGAGCCAAGTATTCTGCTGGCGGACGAGCCGACAGGCAATCTCGACAGTAAAACAAGCGAAGGCATTATGAAACTGTTCGATCGGCTTCATCAGGAAGGCCAGACCATTGTCATAGTCACGCATGAGGAACATGTGGCCAATCACGCGAAGCGAATAATTCAGATGAAAGATGGTCGTGTTTGCAGTGACTTGCCGGCCAATCGGGACTTGGTGCACAAGACGGCAATACAGAATAATGTACGAGGAGAGCAGTCATGAGAGCTTTGCTACAGGCACCTCTGATCTTTCTTCGGCTTTTCTATCAGAGCGTGTACCTTGCACTGGGCCAAATCTGGGCAAACAAAACCAGATCGGTGCTCACCACACT
>DAOVMB010000498.1 GCA_030630905.1 Sedimentisphaerales bacterium | reverse complement strand
GTCCTGGGCGCCGTAGACCTCGACAATCTTTTCTTCGAACCGGCGGATGAGCAGCATCGTCCGGCACAATTCAATAAGGACCTCTGCGGGTACGTCTTTGGGGATAGTTGGCTTTGGGCTCATACTTCGGCCCCCTCATAAAATTCGTGAATCACCCCACAGGTGTAGCGAATCTGCTCTTCGGTCAGGTGTTGGTGGATCGGCAGCGATATTACAGACTCTGCCTGCCGCTCGGTTACGGGGAAGTCTCCGCGCTTGTAACCCATCTCCAAGCAGGGTTTCTGCAGGTGAATCGGCACCGGATAGTGAACCTTCGTCTCCACGCCGCGAGCGGCCAGGTGAGAAATGAGCGCCTGGCGTTCGCGGACCGTGATAACGTATGTGTGGAACACTTGGCAGACATTGCGGCTGCGCGGAGGCAGTGTGAGAGAATCGCCCAAGTCCGCAAGCAGCTCATCGTACAAACCCGCATTGCCCTGCCGGCGATTGATTACCTCCGGCAGGCTCTTCATTACGTAATTGGCGATGGCGGCCTGAACGGTATCCAGTCGGCAGTTGTATCCGAAGAAGGCGATCTCGTCACGATTCTGCAGGCCGTGGTTCCGCAGCAGCTTCAGCTTCCGACAAAGCTCAGATGAGCTAGTGGCGATGACCCCGCCATCGCCACAGACGTTGAGGTTTTTCAGCGGATGCAGGCTAAAGGCCCCGGCATCTCCGAACGAGCCGGCCGCCCGGCCGTTAATTGTCGCCCCGACGGCTTGGGAGGCGTCCTCGATTACCTGCAACCTGTGACGGTCGGCTATATCCATGATCGTCGGCATGTCCGCCGGATTGCCTGTCAGATGCACAGGCAGAATCGCTTTCGTCCGGGCAGTGACGGCAGGTTCGATCTTCTCCACATCGATGTTGTAGTCTTCGGCGACGTCCACGAACACCGGTTTGGCGCCGGCGGCGACAATAGCCCCGACGGTGGCGACGAAACTATTGGGCACGGTAATAACCTCATCGCCTGAGCCAATGTCGACGGCCTTTAATGCCAGGAAAATCGCATCCGTGCCTGAACTTACTCCCACCGCGCAGGCGGTCCCGCAGATCGAAGCGAAATTATCCTCAAACTGCTCGACCTCCGGGCCCATCATGAACTGGCAGCGATCAAACTGCCGCTCCATAATAGCCAGGAAGGCTTTGTCCTGGAACTGTTTCGGCAGATCGAGGTACAGAACCTTCATGGCCGCCTCAACGGTAGAATGCCTGGATCGTCTCGATGACATATTCAACCTGCTTGGCAGTCAGATGCTGATGAACCGGCAAAGTGAGGATCGACCGGGTTTGGGCCTCGGCGACAGGGAAATCGCCCTCCTTGTATCCCAGGTCACGCGCAGCGGCCTGCAGGTGCAGTGGGACCGGGTAGTGGATTTTTGCTTCTATCTCGCGTTCATTCAGGTAGGCCAGCAACTCGTCCCGTCGCTGGACCTTCAGCATATACAGGTGATAGACATACCGACGTCCGTCCTTGCGCCGTGGAATAGTGATGTATTCCTTCAGATCCGCCAGGGCTTGGTCATATATGCCAGCCCATTTGATTCGCGTTTCGGTTACCTTCTCAATGTCGCCGATCAGACAGTTGCCTACCACCGCCTGCAGTGAATCCAGCCGAGAGTTGTAGCCGAATATTTGCACCTCGTCGCGGTTTTCCAACCCGTGGTTTCGCAGGAGGATTAACCTGTCACGAATTGCTTTGTTGCTGGTGACGATGACGCCGCCGTCGCCCCAGACGTTCAGGTTCTTCAGCGGGTGCAGGCTGAATCCCGCAGCCAAACCGAACGTCCCCACTCGCCGGCCTGCGATTTCAGCGCCGATTGCCTGGCAGGCGTCCTCGACGACCAAAAGACTGTGCTTTTCGGCGATGGCCAGGATATCGGGCATCTCTGCGGGGTGCCCGGCGTAATGAACCGGCATAATCGCCCGTGTCCGGGGCGTGATAGCCGATTCGATCAATTCGGGATTGACAGTGAAGTCGTCCTCAAGGACATCTACGAACACCGGCTTGGCGCCAGCCGCGACAATCGCCCCTACTGTGGCGATGAACGTGTTTGGGACGGTGATAATCTCGTCACCAGGTCCTATACCAGCAGCTTTCAGCGATAGGAACAGTGCGTCCGTGCCGGAGTTGACACCTACGGCATACTTTGTACCGATAACCTCTGCGAATCGACGCTCAAACTCCTCGACGGGCTTGCCCAGCGTATAGTCCGCCGTGCGGACAAGCCGCTCGATCGCATCAAGGATCGGCTTCGGCTCGGCAAACTGCTCTTCCAGATACGAATACTTTACGTGCATTAAATAAATCCTTTGGTCTGGGATTCGAGTTACAAATGCTACCTGATTACTCTGGGCGAATCATAACAAAAAACAAGGATGCCGATGATGCTGGCTGGCTTCGGCCTAGGCGCTTACGCGAGGTCCAGCTCCTGCATGGTGCGGATGTTGTAATACCGGCTGTCGGTCATGGGGTCGGGAATCTTACCGGCATCGAATGCGGCCACGAGGCCCATAACCGCTTCTTCAATAGTATGCCTTGGGACGAACCCCAACTCTTTCTTGATCTTCTCCGAAGATACGTGATATGACCGCAAATCATCCGTGGGGGTTGTGACGATATTTACGTTGTCTCCGACGATACTACGGACCATCTGGGCAATCTCCATGACCGTGCGATTCTCGTAACCGACATTGTAGATTTTGCCGTCGATGGCCTCATCCGGCC
>DAOVMB010000435.1 GCA_030630905.1 Sedimentisphaerales bacterium | reverse complement strand
GCTATTGTGCTCAAGGCGTAAATCTGGTATTTTCAGGGCGTGGAAGTTAAAGAAGAAAAATTCCGAATCAGGACTTATGAGTGCGGGATTGACGGGAGAATTAAGATATTCTCGCTGATGCAGTACCTGCAGGAAATCGCAGCACTACACGCCGAACAGCTCGGCCTGGGATTCGACAAACTCAGTGAAATGAACGGCTACTGGGTGCTGTCAAATATCAGAATAGAAATCAGCCGGCTGCCGGGGCGGGATGATGAAATCACGCTCAGGACGTGGCCGAGCGGGTACAGCCGCACAATAGCTACAAGAGAGTTTGTCGGCAAGGACCAAAATGGTTCGGATCTGTTTCATGCCGGCAGCGAATGGATGGTACTGAATAAAGAAACAAACCGGCTGAAGAATTTGTTCCGACTCGATCTAAGTTTGCCCAAAACCGGAGTCAAAGCCCTGCCGGATGAACTTAACCGGCTGGAGCCCAACGGCGACTATCGCGTAGGGGCGGTTCGCGAACCGCCTGTACGGGTGCCTCGCAGCTCAATCGATTTGAACGGGCACGTCAATAACACCGAATATGTGCGATGGGGCATCGACGCTTTGAGCAGGGCATTCAAGCTCGAAGATAGCATCCGCTACGTGCAGGCCACATATTTGTCCGAAGTTTTCGAGGGCGATGAACTGGATTTGTTAGCAACTTCCAAGACGGGTGGGCACTTCAGCGTCCTTGGAAAAAAATCGGGCACCGAGACCAATGTGTTTTTAATGGAAGTTTCCTGTTTTACCGCCGGGCTCGCAGAGTCCGCAGAGTTTAATTTATAATTTCTTCCCCTGCGTCCTCAGCGTCCTCTGCGGTTAATTAAGCAGCCTGGTCGTCGAGAAACTTATTCGTGCCGGAGTGATTCGATTGGATCCATATTGGCGGCTCGATAGGCCGGATACATGCCAAAGATTATGCCGACCGCCCCGCTGACTCCAAAAGCCAATACAAGTGAAATGCCCGTAATGACGGTGGGCATATGGCCGAAATGAGTCACCAAAAACGGTATAAGAGAACCCAAGGCAATTCCCAGGACACCCCCGATGAATGTCAGCATAAGCGTTTCTGAGAGGAACTGAACGATTATGTCGCGTTTCGTGGCGCCGAGGGCGCGACGGATACCGATCTCACGCGTTCGCTCGCTGACGGTGGCTAACATAATATTCATAATTCCGATGCCGCCGACCAGCAGTGAAATGGCGGCGATAGAACCCAAAACGATACTGAAAATCCGCTGCGTTCGTCTCGCCTGGTACAGCAGTTCAAGCGGCGCAACTATGCGGTAGTCCTTCTTATCCTTGTGAAGACGCGCCAGCAGAGTATCCAGAATATCACGCATGGGTAAGACCTGATCGGTTGACTTTACCTTAACGGTGATTTTTTGTAGCTGTACTTTTTCCATACTCCGGCTGCCCCCGCTAAAGCTGAAGCTCAACTCGCTAAATCGGGACTTCGCGGTTGACAAAGGCAAATATACACTACCGGTGGCCCTACTGTCGGAATCCATTGCCGCCGCCATAGCGCTTTTGGAGCCATTCTGTCTGCCCCCAGCCGACGGTGTCCCGGCCACACCTACAACCCGGTAGCAATTGCCATGTATCCTGATGTCCTTGCCGAGCGGGTCGTCGAATCCGAACAGACCGCTAACGATCTGCTCCTCGACCACGCACACACTCTGCTGCCGATGCAGATCGATACTGCTCAAAAACCGCCCATGAACCACGTGAACCGGCGAAACCACCGTGTACCACGGAATGGTACCCACGATTTTTATCGCCACCTTGCGACTGCCGTATCGTGCTTCCTGGTCGATTTCGCGGATGGGTACGACAACCTCGACATCCGGCAGGCTGTTGCGAATTGACTCGGCGTCCTTATAGGTCAGACCGTAATTCCGCATTCGCCGCCCCGTGTCGCTGGTGTCGGCTCGCTCTTCGGGCGGCTCGACCGTCTCGACAATCAGATTTCTGCTCCCGAGCCGCGCTATCAGCTCCTGTGCCTCCCGGCTGGCCCCTTCACCTATAGCGAGCATGGCGATCACCGAGCAGACGCCGAAAACTATGCCAAGTGTCGTTAGCGCGGACCGCAACCGGTGCATCCAAAGGCTCTTGATGCCTAACTTTACCGTCCTTTTAGCACCTGACCAACGCATAGTAACTAACTCTTATTGTACTCCTGCCGTTTGATTCGCCCGTCAAAAAGCTCGACAATTCTCCCGGCATTTGTGGCAATGCCGTCATCGTGTGTGACTATGATAAGGGTCTTGCCCTGCTTATGGAGATCGACGAGGATTTTCAATATCTCGGCGCCACTTTCCGAGTCAAGATTGCCGGTCGGTTCATCAGCTAAAATGATCAACGGATCATTTGCCAGTGCCCTGGCAATTGCCACTCGCTGCTGTTGACCGCCGCTCAGTTCTGAGGGTCGATGCTCAAGCCTATCGCCGAGCCCTACCATTTTGCCCAACTCTTTGGCACGCCGAGCACTTGCACGTTCCGAGCAGCCCTGGTAGTACATTGGGACCTCTATATTCTCAATTACATTGAGCTGGTTAATCAGATTGAATGACTGAAACACAAAACCAATACGGGCGCCGCGTATCAGGGATAGCTGGTCGTCTTCGAGTTCAGCGACATTCTGGCCTCCGAGAAAGTAGTCGCCGCTCGTGGGACGGTCCAGGCAGCCAATCATGTTAAGCAGTGTCGATTTGCCCGACCCGCTCGGACCCATGATCGCTACGTACTCACCCTGCTCGATGCTCAAATCCAGGTCACGCAGAACGCGCAGTTCAAGCGAACCAAGCTGATACACCTTGCACAAATTCTCAATAGCAACTATAGCCATAAGCACAACAACCCAAGACAAACTCCAATTCAGCCAGGCAGCGCGTCATTTCTCAGAGCCTTGCTTAGTTTTCGCCTCTTCTGCCTGTTCTTTCGCCGGCTCCGACTCAGTTTCCGCCTGTTCTTTCGCCGACTCTAACTCAGTTTCTGCCTGTTCTTTCGCCGACTCTGACTCAGTTTCCGCCTGTTCTTCTGTTTTCTCCGGCTCAGTCCATTTGGGCGGATTAAGCAGCACTTTCTCGCCCTCAGTCAAACCACTTTTGATCTCGACGAAATTGTCGTTGAACAATCCTGTCTCAACCTCGCGCTTTTGGGCAGGGCTTCCGGCAACATAGCAAATCTTCTTGTCCTCCACCGTGACGACGGACTG
>DAOVMB010000288.1 GCA_030630905.1 Sedimentisphaerales bacterium | reverse complement strand
TGAACGCTGAAAAGCTCCAGGCCGTCACCATAGCATACGAACCGGTCTGGGCTATCGGCACAGGCCTGACGGCAACGCCCGAGCAGGCCCAGGAAGTACACGATTTTATACGAAAGCTGCTCGGACAAATGTATGATGAAAAAATAGCTGAGGAAATCCGCATCCTATATGGCGGCTCAGTAAAACCGAATAATGCAGCAGAGTTGATGGGCCAGAAGGATATAGACGGCGCCCTCGTCGGCGGGGCAAGTTTGAAAGCTGATGATTTTCTCGCAATAATTCAGGCCGCAGTGTAATTGACTATTTTACTAATGGCTATTGAGGGAAAAAACCGGAATTAAGATTCCAAAGGGGAATAAATATGATTGTTTTTCCAATATTGGCAGTAAGTTTTATTATGAACGTAGTTGCTGTCCTGTTCGTTATTTGCTGCGTGTCGCTGGTTCTGATAATCCTGATTCAAAAGGGCAGAGGCGGCGGTTTAAGTGGGGCGTTCGGCGGCGCAATGGCCGGCGGCGGGGTTCTGGGTTCAAAGACGGGCGATTTTTTGACATGGGTGACAATAGGGCTGGTGGGCGTGTTTCTGACTCTTGCAGTGGTGATGGCCAAATTCTACAAGCCGTCTGTCGCCAGTGATTATGACGTAAGCCCGCAGACACAGCAGCAGCCACTGGAAAGCCCTGAGCAGCCGGAACCATCCGATGCCGCCGGGGATACTACCGGTGATACCGGTGCCGGCGCAGATATAAATTCGCCCGGCAGTTAACGAGAAGATTGTTCTGAAACACAAAAAACGGCTGTCCGTACGGCTGAATTCGGCTTGAAAGTGTAGTTATGATAAATAGTATGACCGGCTATGGCGAGGCGCAGGGCGAGGCTGATGGAGTAAGCTATGCCGTTGAGATAAAGACTGTCAATAACCGCTACTTAAAGACCATAATAAAGCTGCCGGAGCTTGCTTCCTTTCTTGAGGAGGATATTGATAAGCTTCTGAGAAAAAATATCTTGCGCGGGACAATAAATTATGCGCTTCGCCTCAAAGATACATCGACAAGCGCACTGTTTGATATAGACGAAACGGCCTTAAAGTCCGTTATGGAGAAATTGAGCCGGGCCGGTTCTTCGACCGGCATTAACGGAACAATTGATATCGGCAACCTGTTGATCTTGCCCGGCATCATTCAGCCGGCATTGCCGGATAAAAAAAGAGCCGAGCATATCAGGAAACACGTCCTGGAAATCAGTCAGGAAGCGCTGGATAAGCTAAAACAAATGAGAGCTACCGAAGGTGGCTATTTGGAAACCGATATAAAAAAGTGTTGTACGGCAATAGAAGATGATCTTGAGCAAATACGCGGTCGAAGTTCCATCGTTATGCAGGAGTATGCAGAAAAGCTCAAGAAAAGAGTCAATGAGTTGCTTGCACGTGCAGAACTTAAAATAGATGAGGGAATCCTTGCCAGGGAAGTGGCGATTTTTGCCGACAGATCGGATATTTCCGAAGAGGTTTCCCGGCTGGATTCACATCTGCAGCAATTTGAACAATGTTGTAACGGAGTTGACTTGGTGGGACGCAGGCTGGACTTCATCAGCCAGGAAATGCTCAGAGAAGCAAACACCATTGCAAGCAAGGCCTCCGATACTGAAACAACCCGTTACGTGGTCAATATAAAATGCCAGATCGACCGTATTAAGGAGCAGGTTCAGAATATAGAGTAGAAAGGAGTGAAACATATAGGCTGTGAAAGATTTATGCTGAGGCTGGAATGACGAATACAAACAACGGAAAAGGCAAAGTGGTCATCGTGAGCGGCCCATCAGGTGTCGGTAAGAGCACGATATGCAAAGAAGTACTCAAGAAGCTCAATTATATTTACCTGAGCGTTTCGGTGACGACCCGTCCGAAAAGCGAAGCTGAGGTTGACGGACAGGATTACTGGTTCGTCTCCGAAGGGGACTTCCGGAAGCGGATCGAAAAAGATTTGCTGCTGGAACATGCCGAGGTGTTCGGCCATTTTTACGGGACGCCAAAAGACAAGGTTATCGAAGCGATGCAGGCCGACAAGGTTGTGATTCTGGAGATCGACGTTCAAGGTGCTATAAAAGCAAAGGCAGTTTTCCCGGATGCGGTGATGATTTTCGTTTTGGCGCCAAGCGAGAAGGACCTGGCGAAACGCCTCAATCACAGGGGCAGAGAGGCTGGTGAGGTTGCCGAAGAAAGGCTGAACGGCGCAAGTGCCGAAATCGCCGCGGCCTGGCAATATTATGAATATATGGTTATCAACGAGGATTTGCAGCAGGCGGTGAAAGAGTGTGTGCAAATTATCGAGAACGAAAGAACAAAAACGTAAGAAAGCGAAAAGCGAAACTGACGAGTCCGCCCCAGTCCGGCGGATATTAGGTGTGAGATACACAAGATGATAGACGAACTCAAGAGCGAAAAAATCATTAATAAAGTCGGCGGCAAATTCAAACTGACGGCGCTGGTTCAAAGACGGCTGGGTGAGCTTATGCAGGGCGGCCGGCCTTTGATCAAGGACATCGAAGGCAAAACAATGCTCGAAATTATTATTCAGGAGATATTGCAGGACAAGATCGCCATCGATGACGGAGTATCTCCGGAGTCTGCAGAGAACTAAGAGAAAAACTAAAGACAGCCTTGATTCTCTGGTGCGCTTTGGTGGCGAAACGAAATACGAGATGCTTGACAATCTGAATATTTTGCTGGGTGTGACTGGCGGAGTCGCTGCATACAAAGCGGTCGATTTGGCCGGCAAGCTGACTTCCGCCGGTGCCGGGGTAAAAACGGTAATGACCGAAGCCGCCTGCCGCCTCGTCGGGCCAAAAAGCTTCGAAGCGGTAACTCAATCGGCCGTCTTTACAACTATATGGAGCACGCCCGAAGAATATAAAATCAGCCACATCGCTCTGATCGACTGGGCCGATATTATTGTCGTAGCGCCGGCAACCGCAAATATCATTGGCAAAATTGCAAACGGTATCTGTGACGACATGCTCAGCACTATCCTTTGTGCCTGTTGGCCTTTGGTAAAATCGGCAGCGGTGCTCCTGGCTCCTGCGATGAATAATAATATGTGGGCAAATCCGGCCGTGCAGCACAATGTCAAAACGTTGGAAGAAAGAGGCTTTCAATTCATAGGTCCTGTTGAAGGCCGGCTCGCGTGCGGCACCGAGGGCATCGGCAGGATGTCCGAGCCGCAGGATATTTTGGATGCGATCGAAAAAATCGCCTCGAACATTAAGAAACGTGAAGTGTGAAACGAAACAGGAGATATGCTTCTTAGCCTGCCCTGAGCGGAGCCGAAGGGAGATATAAGATGCGAATCTTAATCACAGCAGGCGGAACTCGCGAATACATTGACCCTGTCCGCTTCATTTCCAACGCAAGCAGCGGGAAGATGGGTTACGCACTTGCCCGGGCGGCACTAAAAGCCGGGCACAAAGTAACGCTCATCACCGCACTAACAAGTCAAAAGCCGCCGGGCGCGGCAAAGCTCGTCAACGTAGAAACCGCCGCCCAGATGTTCGAGGCCGTAAAGAAACATTTCAGCCGATGCGATTGCCTGATTATGGCCGCTGCCGTAGCAGATTACACGCCTGTCCGTCCAGCCGGGACCAAAATAAAAAAGACCGGCAAATCGATGACCATCAAACTCAAACCCACAACCGATATATTGAAATGGGCCGGAAAACATAAAAAAGTAAAAAGTAAAAAGGTAAAAAGTAAAAGGCAGATTGTTGTCGGCTTCGCTCTTGAAGACAAAGCCATCCGAGTTCGTGCTCAGAAGAAGCTGAAAGACAAGAACCTCGATATGATAGTGGCCAACTCTCCCGCGGCAATCGGAGCCGACAAATCAAACATTCAAATAAAAATCCCGAATTCTTCATGGGTCAAAATCCAAAACGCCACCAAAGCTGCAATAGCGAAGAAAATCATTTGCCTGACGGAAAAGCTCCACCTAACCACATTTAAATGAAGTACCTGTAGTACACAATGCCCAGGCCAAGCATCAGTATCATCAGTCCAGAGCCAATCGCCAACATCAGAAGCGCCCAACTCGATTTATATCCATCGGCGAATGGTCTAAGGAGAACCCGAACCATCTTTCGAAATTTCAGAAACACCACCGCCAGAACACTCCACCACAAACCCAGTCCGGCGAGAATGATCGACATGGCCATGACCCAATAATCAAAAATATCTTGAAGGCTCTCGAAGCTCCGTTCATATCCGTCCGCTACAGGGATTAGCACTGCCAAGGGCCAGGCGAGTAACGCCAGCAGCACGAATATATACACAATAATCAAAGCCGGATACAGGAGCCATTTCTGGGCCTTCAATTCTTTGGGATCAATCGCCTCTGATAATGCTGCCCGCGAGACAAGGAAGCTGGCCAGTATCAACACTATACCGGCCGGAGCGTAGGGCAAGATTAAGAAACCCACCACCAGCAGGCCTAAGGACAAATATGCCAACC
>DAOVMB010000026.1 GCA_030630905.1 Sedimentisphaerales bacterium | reverse complement strand
TTATCAATAATCAATGATGACTGCCCGGGACTGGAGTCGAACCAGCACAACCCTAAGGTCACTAGCCCCTCAAGCTAGCGCGTCTGCCTATTCCGCCACCCGGGCGATCAATTTACTATTGATTATTGATTATTGATTATTGATTGTCAATTACCAATTTGGAGACTGGAAAAATAATCGTACCATAGACAACGCCGTGGCCTGCTGGTCACATAACCTCCTTTACAGGATTGGATTCCGCATCAAAGCCCGCCACAGGTGAACGCAGCCGAATAGGTTTGGAATGACAACTCTTTAAATCGCCCATTAAAGCGTATTACCTTAATCGCCAACTGTTACAAGCGGCAGCAACAAGGGGGAAATGAGGTAAAATCGCCAGGCTAAAATAATTAGGAAATATTATATTTTTTCCAAATATAAATTGACTTATCTGTTGGATATGCTAATATTTATGATTATGAGAAGAAAAATGCTTTCAACATCATGTCCTTCTTGTGGCCTGCCGATGCAGACGGCAGCTATGTCTTGTATGGCCTGCGGCGTCAAAATCGAAGGTAATTTCAGCGAAACATTTTTTAATAAACTCACGCCGGAAGACCAGAAATTCCTGGAGCAATATCTCTTGGCTGGATTCAGTATAAAGACATTGGAGCAGAGCAGCTCGCAGGGATATGCCGCGATACGATCCAGGTTGGACAGGTTAATCACAAACTACAAGGCATTAGAAAAAATGGATGCCCAGAAAAAGACTGTTTTGGAGCAATTACGCAAAAACGAAATCAGCGTGACGGAAGCCAGGGGAAAACTGGAGAAGCTTTCGGGAGATTAAAAAATGGACAACATATCGAGCATTTCGTCAGAAGATGAACTGTTGCAGCTTCGCAATGACGGCAAGATAACTGAAGATGAATATAATGATCTTCTCAATGCGATGAGGACTTGCCCTGCCGACAATGGAATATATACAAACGTCACAGGCAAATCAAAATCTAAATCTAAAATAGGTAAGATTGCATTTCTTCTAATGTTGGTTGGAATCATTTTGCCGTTTTCATGCTTCTTTATAATTGAGACACTGACTCCTCCAAATGTCGGCGCAGCTATTGGGCCGTGGTTTTTTCTCGGCCTTGCTCTTGAGATAACTGCTTTGACTATGGGAATAAAATCGTGGTCAAATGATTATGGCAAAGCGGCAACAATCGCAAGTGGAATCATCATCGTTCTTGCCATTCTTCTAATCTGTTAGCATTAAAACCATCAACGGCCTTTTTGATTGTTCCAGAGCAAGACCTGCAATCGCTGGCCAAATGCGTAGCCGGTACGCTTGCAGAGTTCGGCGACTATAAGGGATTTGGTTAAAAGCTCTTGCCGGGTGGCGGCTTGGGGCATCAGCATGATTTTTTCACGGTTGACGTTTGCGAGTTTTTTTATGGTTTCTTCTATCTCCGGCAGGTCAGCCTCGGAATCGACAACGAATTTGAGCTGATAGTTGTAATTGTCAATCAGTTCTTTAAGAACCGCCAGATCGAGCTTCGAGTCCTTGTGGATCGCGGCTAATTTCGGCTCGTCCGGCACGGAATTGCTCAATTTCGGGCTGATACTCATCAAATCGCATGGCATATCCGGAATATAGGCGATGCCGGCCGTTTCGATTGTGATATGTTTGCCGGCGGATTTTAGCTCCCGGACCAACTTCGGCAAATCCGAATCGACCATCGGCTCGCCGCCGGTAATGACCACAAATTTGCATAGCCATTGTTGGATAGACTTGACTATATCCGCGATGACGTAATCGTCCCCCGCTGTTTCATCCCAGGCGTATTTCGTATCGCACCATCGGCAGCGTAAAGGACAGCCCGCCAGGCGGACGAACACGCTCGGTACGCCGGCAAGGAAGCCCTCACCTTGCAGAGAATAAAATATCTCGTTAACATGCATTTTTCATTTCAAACTATGGATTCCCGCTTGCGCGGGAATGACAAAACTGTTATGCCATATACTCAAGCGGATCTTTTAGCCCTGCCTCGGCGAAGCCTTTTAGTCTTAACCTGCAGGAATCGCATCGGCCGCAACTTCTGCCGTGCTGGTCGGGGTCGTAGCAACTGTGGGTCAGGGAATAATCCACGCCGAGCTTTGTGCCGGTCAGGATAATCCGGGCTTTTGTCATCTCGATAATGGGCGTGTGGATGCGGTATCGGCCCTCGCCTTCGACAGCGGCTGCGGTGGCGAGGTTGGCTGTCTTCTCGAAAGCGGCGATAAACTCGGCCCGGCAGTCGGGATAGCCGCTGTAATCGGTCGAATTTACGCCGATAAAGATATCGAACGCGCCCAGCACTTCGGCCCAGGCAATGGCATAGCTCAGGAATATCGTGTTACGTGCCGGGACATAAGTCACTGGAATTTGGGTCGAGCCGTCCAGGTCGGCTCTGTCCTTGGGCACGTCAATGGCCTCATCGGTCAGGGCCGAGCCGCCGAATGTAGCCAGATCAATCTCGATTATGCGATGTTCAGCCGCTCCGAGCGATTCGGCCACTTTTTTCGCTGCTTCGATTTCCCGCCTGTGACGCTGGCCATAAGCGAAAGTCAAGGCATAGCACAGGAAACCGTTGCTGCGTGCGATGGCCAAAGTCGTGGCCGAATCCAGGCCTCCACTCAGCAAAACTACAGCTATTTTACCTGTCACAAGTCAATCCCTGCCAAATTATAGGATTTTCAGAATATCATATATACCTGAGCTTCCGGCTCCATGCAACAATTTTGGTCGACTTTCACAAGTTGGGTGCCGGTCAGGTTTTTATCATTTTCCATTTTAAAAATTGCTTGTCTCGATGTAATATCTCAATTATACTATTTTTGGAAGGTTTACAAGAGTGGTCAAGAAATGAACGAACGGGAAGAAATAGAATTATTCGATAATCCCTGTCCCGAGCGAGATTATCGTATAGCAATCAAATGTCCCGAGTTTACGAGTGTTTGCCCTCGTACAGGCCAGCCGGATTTCGGCGAGATTGTCATCGAATACTGTCCCGACAAATTATGCATAGAGTTGAAGAGCCTGAAATCCTACATGCAAAGTTATCGCAACAAGGGGATTTTTTACGAGGCCCTAACGAATGATATACTGGATGATTTGTCTGGTCTATGCAAACCTCGCTGGATGAAGGTTACCTCCCGGTTTACACCTCGCGGCGGAATAACCACCGAGGTAGTCGCAGAATACCAAGCGAAGAAATAGATAGCATATAAGCAATGATTTACCGAAAACTAACGTCTAAAAACCAATAACAGAGGTGATACAATGGCGATAACATTTCATTGCGAGCATTGTGGCAAAAAGATCGAAGCAGCAGACACGGCCGGCGGCAAATGGGGTAAATGTCCATCTTGTCACAATAAACTATATGTCCCCAGCATGGACACCGGCGAAGAGTTGAAGCTGGCGCCAATAAATGAGACCGATGTGGAAAGAGAGCACCGGCTAATGGCTGAGACACAAAAGCTTACACAAAACATACTAAAAGAAAAAGACATTCCGGACGGACCCGCTCCGCTTACCGGGGCGCTTTATCAGATGGGCGATAAGGAGTTGGTACAAAACGTAATCACGTATCTCCGGCAAATGGTATCTGAAGAATTGGACGAAGCAGAAAGGACTGCCGCTTTGATCGCTCCTTTTAGCCATCGGGCAGTGGCGATTATTGACCGAATTGCGCTTAGCGAAATACCCGAACCGGAACTGGCCGATATTCCTCCGCAGGTACTTGCAGGTTCGATAAGAACCTTGCGAGATATAATAGGCTGACCCGGATAACATTCGCGAATCCTGCTAAAAGCGTCCCAAAAAATCCCTTCATTCTACAACTCTCACAGCATTTTTTCGGTCCAAACAAAACGAGGCGCCAAAGAGTCTCTTAAATTTGGCCAAAATGATCACGTTTCTTATATTTTATGTAGAGATAGTAGAAACAACCTGATCGAACCTCAGATTAAACTTGGAGGGAAATTTACTATGACCAGAGAGACAACGGCTGTGCACGTCACCCATGAAACCGTGGATAAGGTCGGCGGTATCGGCGCCGTTCTGCATGGTTTCTTCACCAGTAAAACCTATCTTGATGCAGTTGAACGCTCAATACTCATCGGCCCGCTGTTTACCACGGAAGGCTCCGCATCGGAACGGCTCGGCGAGAATAGTGAGGTGCTCTACTCGTCTATCGATGAATTTGTAAACACGGGGTATGCTCCGGCTTTCCATAAGATCGAAAATTTCTACAATGCAGGCATAGTTTATGGCAGACGTACTTTTGTTGACAAGCAGACGGGCATAATAAGCTCGCCTGAAGTTGTGCTGGTCGATGTAAGACATATAGATAAGGGAGCGATCAACGAATTCAAAAGACAGTTGTTCGAGGAATTCGGCGTCCGCAGTGATTTATTCGAAAACCTATGGGAGTTCGAGCAATATGTCAGATTGGCACCAGTGGCAATTGCCGTGCTCAAAGCAATCGGTGCCGCCGAAGATTCGACCATAATTATCTCACACGAGTTTATGGGAATGCCGACCGCATTGGCGGCTATTCTTGAGCCGGAGTGTAATTTCAAAACTGTTTTTTACGCTCATGAAGTGGCCACTATGCGACGCATCGTGGAAGAGCATCCCGGGCACGATACGATGTTCTATAATGTCATCAAACAGGCTCACAGTGAAGGACTTTACGTCAACGAGGTGTTCGGCGATCAGGATACCTATTTCAAGCACTCTCTCGTGAAGGCATCAAAATACTGTGACCGTATATGCGCGGTCGGTGATTATGTAGTCGATGAATTGCGCTTCCTTGCGCCGGAGTTCGAGACCGCCGACATCGATATAGTATATAACGGCATCCCGGCATACGAAATCGGTATTGCCGAGAAGCTTGCATCAAGAGAAAAACTTCAGCGATATTGTGAGAACCTTTTGGGCTATAAGCCGGATTATATTTTCACACACGTCACAAGGCTCGTGAGAAGCAAAGGAATGTGGCGTGATTTGCGAGTGCTTGAAAACATCGAACGTGAATTCAAGACCCAGGGTAAGACAGGTGTGCTGTTTGTCCTTTCGACTGAAGTGTCGCAGCGGCGCAGCCGGGATATTCACCACATGGAGTCTACGTATAATTGGCCCGTGGCTCACCGTGAAGGTTGGCCGGACTTATCCGGCGGAGAAGCTAATTACTATACGGCAGTGCAGCGATTCAACGCCAGAAGCAGGAATATGAAGATCATTTTCATCAACCAATTCGGCTTTGAGCCTAAAAAATGCGGACAAGGAATGCCGGATGATATGGAATTTATGGACATCCGCAAGGGAACCGATGTCGAATTGGGCCAGAGCATTTATGAGCCGTTTGGGATTGCTCAGCTTGAGCCGCTGACTTTCGGTGGTATATGCGTATTCAGCAGTGTCTGCGGATGTTTAGGTTTCCTGCGGGACGTAACCGGTCCGGAAAATGTCAAGAATGTAATTGTCGCCGACTATACCGATCTCGAAGTCCGGTGCTATGTCGACATCGAAGACCTGTTGCAGATCGACCGGTCGATACGAGACCGAATAGAGGCAAGTCAAAGCGAAAAAGTCGCAATGCAAATATGCTCACGATTACCAAAAGACGAGTCCGAAATTGAAAGCATGCTTAAAACCGGCTACGAGCTTGCAAAAAATATGAGCTGGGACGAGGTAGTGAAAAATTACCTGCTCGACAGTGTGCAGAGGATTCCGGATAAAATTAGTCTCTCATGAATCGTGCCTGTTTTTTCGCGTTTGGCCGATGCGCGAAGTTCACAGATTCCGAATTTACAATCCTTGTTCTTGCCGGGATTTGCATAAAGTCCTTGCAAAATCAACTGCTTTCATGCTATAATTATATTAGATTGAGTAGAGGCAGGTCGGAATTGCCGCAGTAATTCTTCATCTTTATCATGGAGAGCAGGTAAATGAAAAAGACGGTACTTTCAAGTCTTACTCTGCTCTTATTATCAACGGCGTTAACACCGGCGGTAATTGACGCAGCCCCTCCTCGCTGCGTCCCGGATGAGATAATTGTAAAATTTCGCGGGATGGCCGCCGACACGATCGAAAAACAGCTACAGCTTCGGAACTCGGCGGGTATTCCTAACTTCTCGCCCTTGTCATCTCATTTAGCTCAGTTGAATGCAAAATACAGAGTTAACCGGATCAAACCTCTTTTAAAGAACTTTCGAAAAAGGCAAGTGCAGCTCAAATCGCTCAGAGGAGAAAACAGCAAATTCCCGGCACAAAAACACAAACGCATCCTCGAAAGACTCAAGCGAGTTCCTAAAAATACGAAAGTTCCCGACCTTGGCAGGATATACAAGATTCGGCTTGACTGCGGATCCCGGCAATCAGTTGAGGAAGCTCTTGAGGAGTATCGAAGCAATCCTTATGTTGAATATGCAGAGTTAAACTACATTGTCTCGGCAAATTCAATACCAAATGACCCACTGTATGCCGACCAATGGTCTCTGGGCAAGATAACTGCTCAAGAAGCCTGGAACATTTACACTGGAAGCTCACAGACAATTGTTGCCGTATTGGATACGGGCGTGGACTATAACCACAGAGATTTACAGGACAATATGTGGATCAACGAAGCCGAACTTAACGGGACCGAAGGAGTAGATGACGACGAAAATGGTTACGTTGACGATATACATGGCTACAATTTCATTTATAACAACGGCGATCCTATCGATGACTATGGTCACGGCACTTATTGTTCCGGCATCATTGCCGCCAGGGGTAATAACGATTTCGATATCACGGGGATTTGCTGGAATACAAGAATAATGGCCCTTAAGTTTATGGGCTTGTTTGGGGATGGAAGCACATCCGATGCGGTACTTGCTGTTTATTACGCCGTGGAAAATGGCGCCGACGTTATTTCCAATAGCTGGAGTACGCCAAATGAGTCCCTGTTACTGAAAGATACCGTTGATTACGCTCACAGCCAGGGCGTAATAATAGTCGCGTCCGCCGGTAATGATGATTCGGATTTACCCCAGTACCCGGCTTGCTACAGAAATGTAATTTCCGTTGCTGCAACTGATTCGGATGACCAAAGATGGCCGTATTCCAATTATGGCGACTGTGTGGATATAGCCGCACCCGGGGTAGACGTTTTATCACTAAGCGCGGAAGGAACTTCGATTGGTACATCCAACAACGGATACACAACTATCTTATCAGGAACATCAACTGCCTGTCCCCATATCGCAGGTGCTTGTGCTCTTTTACTTTCGGCTAATCCATTGATGACATACGATCAGGTTTATAGCGTGCTAACGAGAACGGCAGATACGATTTCACCCGGAATCTGCCTTTCTAATGGCAGGGTAAACCTTTCCGGAGCAATGCGTGCGGTCGTTCCCTCGCGAGGATATATTAGTTTCGATAGCGACTACTATACCCGTCCCGGCGTTGTGGGAATGCTTCTGGCGGATTGGGACCTCAGGGGCAAAGGCACGCAGGAAGCAACCGTAATGACAAGCAGGGGTGATTTGGAAAAGGTTGTTCTGGCCGAAAGCAGTTCTGTCTTCGGCGTTTTTACCGGGAGCATTTCAACCGGCCCCGGCGAACTGAACAGAGAAGATGGGACTATTCAGGTTTCCTCTGATGAGGTTATTACAGCAATATATTTTGATGCCAATGACGGCACCGGCAATCCGACTGCAACAATGGACAATGCTCTTATAGATACTGAAACGCCTGTGCTTTTGAGTGTCCATGTTGAGACGCGAGGCCTTGTGGCAAGTATAGCGCTTACGACCAACGAACCGACTAAGGCCCGGGTTCGTTGCGGTCTCATACAAGGCGGGCCATATACCTTCGTACAAGAAGATATTGTAATTGCCGGTGACCATACCATCAGGCTCCAGCCTCTTTCTTTAAACACGGATTACTATTTCGTTATAGACCTGGTCGATGTAGTGGGCAACGAGGTCACGGCGGACAATGATGGTCGGTGCTATACGTTCACTACATCGGCGGAATTTCCCGGTTATCGAGTACCAGGTATCTACCTCACAATTCAGGCTGCGATAGACGACGCTTCGGATGGTGATATTGTATGGATTGCTGACGGGCAATACTCCGGAGAAGGAAACTTCGATATCGACTTCAAAGGAAAGGCTATCACAGTAAAAAGCGAAAACGGCCCGCAAAATTGTATTATCGACTGTCAGTTAAAGGGCCGCGGCTTCGATTTCCATAACGGCGAAGACGAGAAATCCATCCTCGACGGCATTAAAATTACAAATGGATCTGCCGGAGGATTTGGTGGCGGTATCAAATGTACGGCAAGCAGCCCGGCGATAATCAATTGTATCATCGCAGGAAGCACCGCCGGAGAGTACGGCGGCGGAATGTGTAACTCTTATAACAGCTCGCCGATACTGACCAACTGCACGTTCAGCGAAAACTCGGCCGAGTCCAAGCTTTCCGCTCTCGGCAGCGGCGGCGGAATGTGTAATTTGGTAAACAGTAATCCGGTACTTACCAATTGCACTTTCAGCGGGAACTTTGCCAACCACAGCGGGGCCGGCATTTATAACTCCGAGAATAGCAACCCGGCTTTACATAAGTGCACTTTCACTGCAAACACTGCCCGGCATGGCGGCGGTATGTATAATTGTTACGGCAGCAAACCAAGACTGAAAAACTGCACGTTCAGTGAAAACTTAGCTGAGTACGGCGGTGCTGTCAAAAACAGCGAGGCAACCCCGTCTTTGGTGAACTGCACATTACACGGCAATTCGGCTGAGATGGGCGGCGGAATATGGAATGGATGGGGCGGCAGTGTCGAATTGGCCAACTCTATTCTCTGGAGCAACAGCGATAGCGGCGGCATGGGAAAATCGGCGCAGATTAACGATGCACGCGGCAGCAGGATATCGGTGATAAATTATTGCTGTATCCAGGACTGGACAGGGGAACTTGGTGGGATTGGAAACATAGGCGCCGACCCGCTCTTTGTCGACCCTGGAGCCGGCGACTATCATTTGAAGAGCGCAGGCTGGCGGTGGGACATCGAGCGCCGACGCTGGCACTACGATGAAATAACCAGCCCATGTATCGACGCAGGTAATCCAGGCTCGCCGTTGAATGGCGAATTGTTGGATATGCCGGATGGCCCTTCTCATTTGTGGGGAACCAACCTGCGTATTAATATGGGCTGCTACGGCGGCACACCCAGGGCAAGTATGCCTCCCTATGGCTGGGGACTGCTGGCAGATATAAATAATGATGGGCTTGTAAACTCAAAGGATTTTGCCTTTCAGGTTCAATCCTGGATGAAAACCGAAAGTGAGCAGCCCGGTGACCTGGATCGAAATGGTACAGTAAATGCGGCAGACCTTGCCCTGTTGACGGAAGATTGGCTCAAATACGTAAAACCACCAGTTGTCAATATTATAACGCCGCAGAATGATGCGGTTTTCATCATGCAACCGGTTGAAATCACCATTACTCCGCCACAGTAAATTTGTTGAATTAAAATTCCTTGACCGGTTGCCGAAGTGTGGTTAGACTACCCGGCTGTGGGTAATATCGGGGACAAACCAATAATCGGCATTATGGGTGGTATCGGCTCCGGCAAAAGTTCCGTAGCGGTTGAGTTTGTAAAATTGGGTTGTAAAGTTATTGATGCCGACAAAATTGCCCACGAACTGCTCGGTGGAAAAACTATAAAGGAAAAAATTGTAGTCTCTTTTGGCCGGGATGTTGTAGATTCCAAAGGGAATATTGATCGTAAAAGATTGGGTGAAATAGTTTTTTCAGATGTCGATAAGCTATCATTACTCAACGGGATAATTCATCCTCTTGTTATGAAGCGTGCAGAAGTGCTTATAGAGCAATATAATCGCCAAAATCAAGTCAAAGCAATCGTGCTGGATATGCCATTGTTAGTAGAAATCGGTTGGGCCGGGCGGTGTGACAAGCTTATTTTTGTCGATTGCGAGCAAAAAATAAGGGCAGATAGGGCAAAAAAAAAGGATTTTGGCAAAAATCAGATTAAAATTAGAGAAAAATTTCAAATTTCTCTGGACAACAAGGCAAGCCTTGCCGATAATACGGTAGAAAACAATTCTGACTTCTCGGCATTGGTCAGACAGGTCGCTGATATTTTCTCTGATATAATGGGTAAGCGGGGTTTTTAACAATCCACTCGGTTTTGGTATTGCCCGTTTTTAAAATATAGGTTTTATTTCTACTATTCAATGTTCAAATCTTATTGAATTCCTACGGGAAGGTTATTCTGTGGAATAATGCCTCTAATGCTTTCTTTTAGTGGGTAGAGATTCACGGGAGTAACAAAAAAAGTTTGACGAATGGAAAAGGAGTCATGATGGCTAAGGCTGTAAAAAGCACAACCAAAAAACGCAAGAGCAAAAAGAAAAAGGCAATTGCTGCAAAACAAACTATTGCCGAACCCCAAGAGCAGACACCGCCGGAGGATGAAGTGGCCACGGCTACGGCTACAGCCACAGCTACGGCTACGGCTACGGCCGAAGAGGTCGCCAGTGTAGATGCCGAGGAAGAAGCACTGAAAGCTAAGAAAGCTGAAGAAGAATCCACTCATGCCAAGTACGAACGGATCAAAAAGGGCAACTTGTATTTGACGGATTTGCAGAAACTGACCGTCGCGGAGTTGCATGATCTTGCCAAGAATGAAGGTATTACGGAATACAGCGCGCTGAAAAAGCAGGATTTGATTTTCAGAATTCTCAAAGAGCGTATTAATCAGAGCGGATTGATGTACGGCGAAGGTGTGCTGGAAGTGCTGCCGGACGGTTACGGATTTCTGCGAAATCAGGATTATAACTATTTATCTTCTTCGGACGACATCTATGTTTCCCCGTCTCAGATAAGGCGCTTCGGCCTGCGGACGGGGAATATCGTATCCGGTCAAATCAGGCCACCGAAAGACTCGGAGAAGTACTTTGCCCTTCTGCGCGTCGAAGCGATCAACTTCGAAGATCCTGACAATCTTGCTGAAAAGATTGTCTTCAGCGACTTGACGCCGTTGCATCCTGATGAACGTTTTATGCTCGAAACCACGGCCGAAGAGTTGAATATGCGAATCATCGATTTGGTGACCCCTGTGGGCAAAGGCCAGCGTGGCCTTATAGTTGCTCCGCCGCGAACCGGCAAAACAATCCTGCTGCAAAAAATTGCAAACGCCCTGAGCACAAATCATCCTGATGTGAAATTGATAGTGCTGCTCATTGACGAACGGCCGGAAGAAGTTACGGAGATGGAGAGGAGGACCGCTGAAGACGTTGAGGTCATAAGTTCGACTTTCGACGAACCGGCCGCACGTCATTGTCAGGTGGCGGAAGTCGTAATCGAAAAAGCAAAGCGACTTATCGAATACGGCACAGATGTTGTAATCCTGCTGGACTCAATAACGCGCCTTGCACGTGCTTATAATACCGAGATGCCGCACTCGGGCAGAATTCTTACCGGTGGTGTCGATGCGGGCGCGATGCAGATGCCCAAGAGGTTTTTCGGCGCTGCCAGGAATATCGAAGAAGGCGGTTCGCTGACTATTTTCGCAACTGCATTAATCGACACCGGCTCAAAAATGGACGAAGTTATCTTCGAAGAGTTCAAGGCGACCGGAAATATGGAGCTGCATCTTGACAGGCGTCTTGTTGACAGAAGGATCTACCCGGCTATAGACATCAGCCGAAGCGGAACCAGGCGGGAAGAACTGCTGCTCGATCCGAAAGAGCTTCAACTTGTATATCGGCTCCGAAGGGTTCTGAGCGAATTGAACCCCATCGAGGCGGTCGAACTGCTCAAAAGCAGGCTTGCCAAAACAAAATCCAACGGGGAATTCCTGATGACAATGAACCTCGATTAGGCATGACGGCAGTATATAACTACATATCGTAAAAGCATGTAGTAGTACCCTGTTTTGTGTTCAATTGTTTGCTTTACATCGTTGTTCATTTTTAATAAGATAATACTCCGGCCAAGGTATTTGTGCCGGAGTTTTTTATATACCATTGTCGGAATCTGAGAAGCCATGAGTGAGCAACTCTCGAAAATTTATGAATCCAAAACGATAGAGCGGCAGGCGAATGAGATATGGTCTTCGCATTCATACTTTCACGCCGAACCGCATCCTGACGGCGAAAATGATAAAGCCTATACAATCGTAATCCCCCCGCCTAACGTTACGGCGCCGCTGCACCTGGGTCACGCGCTGAATAATACATTGCAGGACGTCCTCATTCGTTTCCGCCGGATGCAACAATACAATACCCTGTGGATGCCGGGCACCGACCACGCTGGCATTGCCACGCAGACGGTCGTCGAGAAGCGCATACTTTCGGAAGAAGGAAAACGCCGGACCGACTTCGAGCGGGAAGAATTTGTCGGGCGTGTTCAGGCATGGAAAGACGAATATGAAGCCCGTATTATCGAACAATTAAAGGCGATGGGCTGCTCGTGTGACTGGCAACGGACGCGCTTTACCATGGACGACGTGTGCGTCAAGGCCGTTCGCAGCGCGTTTTTCAAGCTCTTTAAGGATGGATTGATCTATCGAGGAAAAAGGCTGGTCAACTGGGACCCGGCCACGCAGACGGTGCTGGCTGATGACAAGGTAGAGCACGAAACGGTCCAGGGACATTTCTGGTATATGAGATACCCGCTTGTAGAGTCGCTTGAAATCGACGGTGAGCAGGTTAGACACGTCACCGTAGCCACGACCCGGCCCGAAACGATGCTCGGCGATACTGCCATTGCGATGAATCCGGCGGACAAACGTGCCAAGTATCTGCTCGACAGAAAGGTCCGGCTTCCGATTGTCGGCCGTATTATCCCAATAATTGCCGATGAGCATGTCGTTCTGCCCGATCCCGATAGTGA
>DAOVMB010000470.1 GCA_030630905.1 Sedimentisphaerales bacterium | reverse complement strand
TTTGATTGTCTCCTGTTACCCGATATCGCTGGGGATACTCAAAACACCGGGCGCGATGGGGGCGGACATCGTGACGGGAGAAGGGCAGAGTCTGGGCATGCCGATGTCTTTTGGCGGACCATATCTGGGATTCATGGCATCGCGGATGCAGTACGTTCGTAAAATGCCCGGCCGAATTGTCGGACAGACCACAGACAGAATGGATCGACGATCCTTTGTCCTGACACTACAGGCCAGGGAACAGCACATCCGCCGCGACAAGGCTACTTCAAACATCTGCTCGAATGAGGCGCTTTGTGCCCTGACGGCGATGGTTTACCTGTCCCTGCTCGGCAAACAGGGATTGAGAGAAACGGCCCAGATATGTGCGGACAAGGCCAGTTACGCCTACAAACGCCTGACTGCAATACCCGGCGTCGAGCCGCACTTCAAGGCGAGGTGGTTCTTCAACGAATTCGTTTTAGACCTGCCCTGCGAAGCTGCGGATGTAATCGCAAAACTGATCGAAAAAGGCTTTGCTGCGGGATTTCCGCTGAGCCGATACTACGACAAAATGGAGAATTCCATCCTGATTTGTGTCACCGAGAAACGTACCAAGCAACAAATCGGGATGCTGGCTGAAGCTTTGGAGAGTGTGCTATGAAGCTGATATTTGAAAAGAGTGCGCCGGATCGGCGGGCGGCCCAGCCGGGACCAAGTGACGTGCCCGCGTCGATAAATATCAAGAAGGCCCTGCTGCGTGAGAAACCGGCGGAGCTGCCGGAGTTGAGTGAGCTTGACGTCATCAGGCATTTCACGGAGTTGTCCCGCAGAAATTTCGGTGTCGACACCAACTTCTACCCGCTTGGCTCCTGCACAATGAAATACAATCCCAAAGTGACAGAGCGAATTGCCGCCTACCCGGGCTTTGCGCACCTGCACCCGCTGCTGCCTCAGTTGAGAATGGGCGGCATGCTCACACAGGGAGCATTGCGCGTGCTCTATGAGACGGACTTGTTCCTCCGCGAAATCATGGGGATGGCGGGATTCACGATGCAGCCGTTGGCAGGCGCACACGGCGAGCTGACCGGCATGATGATAATGGCCGCTTATCACCGCGATAAAGGCAACAGGAAAACCACCGTTCTTATCCCGGACAGTGCTCACGGCACCAATCCCGCCAGCGCCGCGATCGCCGGGTACAAGGTCCGAACCATAGCGACAACCGAGAACGGCTTCATGGAATTGAAAGACGTCGAGAAGGCCCTGGACGACGACGTCGCGGGATTGATGTTGACCTGCCCCAACACGCTCGGCTTGTTCAATCCTCACATCAGGGACATCTGCGATTTGGTTCACAGCGTTGACGGACTCGCATACTACGATGGAGCCAACCTCAATGCCATAGTCGGCAAGGCGCGTCCCGGTGACTTCGGATTCGACATCGTGCATATCAACCTGCACAAAACTTTTGCCACCCCTCACGGCGGAGGCGGACCCGGGGCCGGTCCGGTCGGTGTTAAGGACAACCTGCTTGACTTTTTGCCGGTTTCTATTGTCGTCAAGAGGGATGATGGGACATACGCGCTGGAATACGACAGGCCGAAATCCATCGGCTACGTGGCCCCTTTCTACGGCAACTTCGGGATTGTGCTGCGGGCGTATGTTTACATGTTGATGCTGGGCAAAAACGGTCTTGAAAGGGTCGCCGAGAATGCAGTGCTAAACGCAAACTACGTCAAGGAAAAACTAAAGAAGCACTACGAGCTTGCATTCGACAGAATTTGCAAGCATGAATGTGTTTTCAGAGTCCCGGAAAGCATGCTTGGCAACGGCGTCCACGCTATCGACATAGCGAAAGCTCTCATAGACAGAGGATTTCACCCCCCTACGGTTTATTTCCCGACGAATGTGAAAGAGGCATTGATGATCGAGCCAACCGAGACCGAAAGCAAGGAGACGCTGGATGCTTTCATAGAAGCAATGATCGAGATCGCCGAGCAGGCTATGGTCGAACCGGATACGCTAAAGAATGCGCCGATTACAACACCCGTCTCAAGACCGAACGAAACCGCCGCGGCAAAAAATCCGAACATCGCCAGTCTGTAGAGTGGGGCTTGCCCCACCATTTTGTTCTTGTCATTCTAAGCGCAGCGAAGAATCTACAACGCCGGCATAACACAAATTCCTTTCAAATCCCAGATGCTTCACTTCGTTCAGCATGACAATTTAAATCCAATTAAGTTGAATTATCATGTGTTCTTTTGGCTGCTAAAAAAGCTGCTGTAACCGCCGGCCTCGGTTTCCTTGTCGATATCGCCGGGCAACAGCGTCTGATAATTCTCGATTACCTTTTTATAAGCGCCGGCGTGTTCTTCGATAATCTCCGGCTCGTAATGTTTGAACCACGGGACCTCAAAGACGCGGCTAGTGATGCTCTCGGCGACCGGCAGCGTTTCGACGTATTGCTCGATCTTTACGGATTCATCAAGAAATGCAATTCGTGTCGGCCTGCCGTGTCCGTAAACGTCCATAGTCGTGAACAGCGGATGCAGATGCAGCGGCTTATTGCAGCCGGGATTGCAAGTTGAGCCTTCCGCGAGAATAGCCTGGCTAAAGCGTGACAGAGAAAGCCCGCCCAGCTCCTCGGCGATATACTTGAAATGCGGATAGTACCAGCCGCCCTTGGTGGTGTTTGTGTCTTTGGCTGGCCGGATCGGCCGGATCCCGGCGGTATCTTCGAGCAGGTTGCAGAAATAATTCATTGCCTTGTCTATCTCGGCCATCTGCTTCGGATACAGTTCCAACTGGACCAGTCCGAAGGCCGAACTGAGCTGGTGAATCCGGTGCTTGGCTCCCCCACAGGGCAGCCCCGCGAAAGGCTTAAGCTCATCCAGCGTTATCTCATCGTGCCGGATGTAGTGCCCGAATAGAAGCGCTCGCTCGTAAACTCGCTTCTCGTCGGTAAAGAGGATTCCGCCCTCGCCGATGGCCAGGGCC
>DAOVMB010000266.1 GCA_030630905.1 Sedimentisphaerales bacterium | reverse complement strand
CTTCGTAGTACTACAGCACGACAATCAGCCTTTCGGCGCGTGTCAGCCCCTTTGTGAGGAGGCTTTTGAGGTCTCGCTTTTGAGCCTCGATAACGGGATTCTTGCTCCGCTCATCTTTAATGATGTCTATTTCGCGAATATCCTTTTCGCCGTCGCCGTCGGTATATTTGGTGCTCAGCGAAACGAGGCTGGTCGCGTTCGCATCCCGCTGGAGCCTGTTAAACTCCTCCATATCCATATCCAGCTCTTCGGCGATTTCCTTTTCGGTGGGCTTACGGCCAAGATGCGTTTCGAGCGAATGTGTGGCCTTTCCCAACTGGTGGGCCCGGGCGCGGACTAATCGCGGGACCCAGTCCATGCTCCGAAGCTCATCAAGAATTGAACCACGTATCCGGGGCGAGCAATATGTCTCAAACTTAACGCCTATGGAAGGATTGAACTTGTCGATGGCATCCATCAATCCGAAAATGCCGGCACTTATCAAGTCATCCAGTTCGACCTTATCGGGTAATTTGCTGTGAAGACGCTCAGCGCAATATTTTACCAATGTCCTGTAGTGTTCCATAAGTAAGTTGCGGGAATATTCGTTGCGGGTTTTATGGAACTGCTCCCATATTTGGTCGATGCTGAGTTTTTGCTCGGTTTTCACAGTTTTCCTCCATGAAAAGGATCCCGCCTTGCGGTAATCCAGGTTCTATGATTCCATCAGATTTTGCGGAGCCTTTGCCGCTTCCATTAAATAAACAACATAATCTTCCTTTGCTTTGACGGCTCTCGTTCTGTACAGACAAACATAGCACCCATCTCCATTTTTTATCGATCTTTTGGCCGATAACTTAAGAAGAACCGATCAACAACTTTCTTAAAAACCTCAATCTTTAGTCATTTGTTGCGAATACAGTGTTTCGTTTCCCGTTATTTTCAATCGCTTTTCAGCGTAATAGTCGATGGTCAACGATCTATCGGAATAGTCCCTTGCTTTTGCCTGAGTAATTCCGCTGCGAGCTTCTGGTTTAGAGAATTTTCCCAAAGCTTGTTTATTTGTCGTTCGATATATTCATCTCGATTTTCTTCAAGAAGTTTTATGCCGTGTTCGTCGATGACTGGATTTAATTCTATGCTGCCGCTGGCGCCGAATTTGATATTTTCAGTATCGCGCAGGACAAGCCGCTGATTTCGAACGTGTTCGTCGATAGCGTTGTTAAGCACATCGGAAAATTCATTCACCTCCAGCTCTTTAGGCACAAATCCGGGATTTTGGACATTGATTATATTTTGGATAAGGATTTTCTGGCGAGTTTGCGTGAACTTGACTATCTTAATCAGTATTTCGGTGATATTATCCGTTATTAGTGACATCAGATTCATGCTCGGTCCTTCCTTTTTCAGTTGTTATCCTGATTTGTGAATCCCTTCTATCTTTTATGCTTAGAGCTTCTCTTATTTCCGAAAGAGTTTTTGTTTTTCTAAGCCGGATGATTTCTGACAATCTCTCAAATACGGACTCATCGTATAGTCGATGTCCACCCTCGGTCCATTTCACTTCGCGAATAAGGCCCATTATCGTGTAGTTGTGAATTGTCTGTCTTGAAAAGGGGGTATAGTCGACAAGCTCTCCAATTCGATAAAGCTTGGTGGGTATCTGTAATGTTTCGTTATTGAGTTTCGGTTGCATCGATACAACTATTCTCTTGAAAAGCCAAAAGATAATTTATATTTTGTAAAATGTAAAATACATTTCACTTGATGTCAACTTTTTTTATATTTTTTTAAAAAATTTATCCGGTTTTTTGTTCTCTAAGATCTTTTAAGGGAAGTTCTGAATTTACAAGCCATTGAGCCATCTCTGGTATGTTTCAGATTTAGCCAATGCTTTTTGCCAAATACGCACGCAGAAATATCCGATAGAAGTGTAAGAAAACTGTTTGTTTGACCGGAAACTGAATGAATGAGACAAAACTGAATCACTTGTGAAATATGAGTAGAACCGATAAAACTTCCGCAGAGGCCGTTAATAATAAAGACAGCAACATCAGCCTGCTTGAGCAAGTTACCCCTTTGGCTCGGCAGATAAACTGTCTTGAAATCGATCGAATAGCTGATGTTTGCATTAAAAGCATTCCTGCTATGGTGCGTGCAAGCTTTGCTTCGCTGTATATACTTGATGAAACGAGCAATATTCTGCATTTGTACAAGCATAATCATCCGTTTCTCATAAACAAAATCGTTTCGCTCAACCAAACTCCGACACCTCTTATGGTTATGGCTGTAAGAAGTAAAGAGCTTATATTGGTGCCGGACATAGATACTCATAAGAAGCCCGTAATCAGAAAATCACAACGAGGTTTCGCTGAAAATTATAGGACCAAAAATTGTGCTATCGTCCCTCTCATCTGCCAGGATAGGGTAGTCGGCGTGCTCAACTTGGCGGATAAAATGGACGGCGACCGTTTCGATTCCGGTGACGTTGCCCTGATCGAGCTTTTTAGCCAATTAGTCGGCGCATCAATCGGCAACATAAAGTTATTCGAGAAGATACAGCGCCAGGCCACAACGGACGGCCTGACAGGTCTTGTGAATCATAAAACGTTTTATGAAATTCTGGAAAAGGAACTTTGGCGGTCACGCCGATATGGCGGGCGGATCTCGCTGATAATGGTCGATATTGACAACCTCAAGAATATAAATGATGCTAATGGGCACCGTGCGGGCGATAAGGCCATCCGGGAAATCAGCAGAAGGATAAAGGAGTGTATCCGCCAAATCGACACAGCGGCAAGATACGGCGGTGATGAGTTTGCGGTCATTTTACTCAATTCCTCACTCGAAGATGCAATTATTGTTGCCCAGCGTATGGTTGATGCGGTTGCGAGCTCTCGGACGACGTGGCAAAAAGAGCAGATACCATTGTCTATTAGTGTTGGCCTGGGTCAATATGATGCTGAAACTACTCCTGAGGATATTACGAGCCGATCCGACCAGGCGCTGTATATGGCCAAGCAGGCAGGTAAAAACACGGTGCGAATCTTTGAATCGGCCAACAATGATCGATAGCTTTTCGAAGTTCCCGCCTAATTCATTCCTTAAATTTCCTCGTCATGATCAAGCAGAAAACCGGAGATTTTCCTTGACGGGCAGGTAGGTAATTTGGTACAAATAATATTAGCGAAGCTCATGCTCGCATAGTTAATAGTTATATGAGTTAGTATTCCGGTGTTCCGGCAGGCAGGTGAGTTAGCTGAAAGATTGTTGAGAGGGGCGTGTCAAGATGGTTTATGGCGACATACCGCAGTTTTGTGCTTAGCAGTTGAGTTTTTAACATTTCATTTGATGGTGTATGTTGAATTCTTGAAGGAAGGAGGTGAAGACAAGTCGTGAATATTTGTCCATGTCAGACATGGCTTGAATGATGTGAGAGAAGAAATTTTATCGGTCGTTTTAAATTAATTTTTTGAAGAAGGGAAATTATTATGTGTAAGAAAACGATTTATCTGATTTTGCTCGTGGCTTTGTTTGCCGGTTCGGCCCAGGCGCAATTCATCACGAGCGTTGCGCACCGCAATACCGACACGGATGCCCCGGAAGAGCCTGAAATCGCGCCGAATCCACTCGCAGAAAATGAGTTGACCTTTGTGGACAGGACCCATGTGTACGCTGATATACCGGAGTCAATCCTCGGCGCCCAATATGTCAAACTTGCCAATGACAACAAGAATATGTCTACCTATGAGCTGGACCTGACCTTTGCAATAAATGCTACCCTGTACGTCTTCGTCGATAACCGTATGGGCGGTGCGGCGGGCGGTCTTGGTGTGAATCCGAACATTGACGGCATGGGATGGCTAACCGACATGGGCTTTGTCGATACCGGCGAAGACATTGGAATCGATGAAAGCTTCGATGGTGACATCGACCAATACTTCTCCATTTTCGCTTTGGCAGTCACGGTCGGCACCATCACTATAAATGGCAATACCGAGGGCCACGGAGGAAACATGTTAGGCGTCGCGGCATTGGGTCCCAAGTTTAGCGCCTACTATCCTGAACCGGAAGACGGTGCTATACACGCCGAGACCTGGGTGAGCCTTGCCTGGACGGCCGGAGATACCGCCGCCATGCATGATGTGTACTTTAGCGACAATTTTGACGATGTAAACGACGGCACGGGCGATGCCTTCAGAGGCAACCAGGACACGGTGTATTTTGTCGCGGGCTTCCCCGGATATCCTTATCCGGACGGCCTTGTCCCGGGAACAACTTATTATTGGCGAATCGATGAGATCGAGGCAGACGGCACTACGATCCACAGGGGCCTTGTCTGGAGTTTTACAGTACCGCCCAAGACCGCCTATGAACCCGTCCCGGCCGATGGTTCCGATGGCGCCGACCTGGATGTGACACTTAGCTGGACGCCCGGTTTCGGTGCAAAATTGCACTATATAGTCTTCGGCGAAGATTACGATGAGGTGAACGACGCTGCCGCGGGTATTCCTAACGGAACTACGAATTACTCTCCCGGCCCACTGAAATTAGCTAAGACCTACTACTGGCGCATCGATGAATTCGACAGCGTCGATACGCATAAAGGCGAAGTCTGGAGCTTTACTACCGAGGGCGCCGTCAGCGGCCCGAATCCTTCAAATGGTGCTGCTGATGTAAGTCCGACACAGAT
>DAOVMB010000368.1 GCA_030630905.1 Sedimentisphaerales bacterium | reverse complement strand
GCCGGTCGGACCACCTGATTGCCCGACTACTGCATTTGCTTTCGGTGCACTTGCCATTTTCGACAACTCTCCATTAAAAAAGGTTAGTGTATTGCTTTTTACTTAAATTGCTCTTTAAGCTCACGGGCCTTCTGGACGGCTCCGAGGGCAACAGCTCTCGAATAGCCCGTCAGATAGCGCCTCGCAGCCGGCTTATTATTCCGGTACAACTCCATCGCCTTACTCTCAACCGTCAGTTGTGCTGCAAAAACTCTATTTTCATACTTGTCATATACAGCCCGGACGATTCCGATTCGCCCTTTATAATCGGCCCTTACTTTATCCTGCAGTCCCTTGAAAACCCACCAGGCATCTCCGGCATTGGGCTTGAATTTTTCGGGTGATTCGGAAAAATGAAAATCCAGCGTCAGGTTTTTCTTCACATCGACCGCTTTATAATATTCTTGCGGCGTCTCGTTGATACCACAATACCAAGGTGTTAAAATGCTGATACACGGCTCAGCCGAGCAACGCCAGTAGATACAGCCGATGTCCACCGGCATATTGTTTCGTAGTTGGAACACCGCCGCTTCCTGAGTTTCATTACCACATAATGAGCCTTCGCCATGAAATCGCAAAATTGAAATCACATCTTTCACGGAAAGTTTACGGGCCGGCTGGACAGAGAACGGCAATTTCCGATCGGTCTCTTTTTCAATATCTTTTCCTGTCACCAAACACTGGCCTCGCCACTGGCGTTCGTCCATTAAGCGTTTTTGCTGCTGGCCGTAAGCTTTTGAAAAGTCAAATCTCTCGCCGCCCGCCGGGTTGTACCATCCCTTTTTTATCGCGTACTCGATGAGGTCCGGCGAGCCAAGAAAATTGGTCTTGTCTTGAAGATTCACCTTGTCGATTACATAGACGTTGGGTAGCAGCACAACCGCATTATCGGGAACACGCTGCGCCACCCAGTGCTTGCCCCTGCTCATCGATAAAAGCCAGGCCTCCTTCGAATCGGCAATAACCAGCGTTCGAGAGCTGGCATAGCCCACCTGCTCGATTAGCTCGCCAGCAATTCGCACTCCTTCTTTGGCGGTTTTCGCCCGTTCAGCAATAAGCCTGCGTAGCATATACCCAATACCGCCTTTAACTAATTGGCCCTCCTCTTCGAGCTTGTGCAGTTCTTCTGCTCTGTCCGGGCAACCATCGCTGACTATGGCTACGCCCCACTCGTTCAGATATCCGTCGCTGTAAGTAGTACCCGGATTTTCCGACCATAAAAAAGCATAACTTTCTTTTACCTGTGGAATCTCGGCTCCACCTTGAAGCCTTACCATCTCTCCGTCTTTATGTTCGATGCGGGGAACTTTTCGAAAATTCAGATATCGCTGACCGTAATTCTGCTCGTTATGCCCCAACAGAACGGCTCCGTCCGTCGAGGCATCCTTACCCACCACGACGGCATAACAACCGTTCGCCGAAGATGCGAACGAACCAACAGCTAAAATGGCAGCAAAGAAAATGTGAATTACCTTGCTTTTACCCATCGTTTTTGCCTCTAAACTCGAAATACGTGCCGGACTACCAAAGTCAGCATTGCTGATAATTTTCAAACCGCCATTATACAAATAGAAAATCAACAGACAAGGATAATCCTTTGCTGAAAATTATGGATTTCAGGCGGGATTTCCCCGATTTTCTACACCTCTGCGAAAACACGTGGGGTCAAAAAATACAGCCACTTACCAACCGGCTTGTCTTTCAGGATGGCACAAGCGGCCCTGCTGTAAAGCTCCAACTGCCGGCGATAAAGTACCGCACGTTCTTCGGCCTGCCCTGCTGTTATCTTATCGGTTTTGAAATCTATTACTACCAGGCCCTGAGCCGTACGAACTACCAGATCGATGATGCCCTGGACGACAATCGTATCTTCTGCTACAGACGAATTCTCCCATCCGGACGCCGGCAGAGCAAAAGTAAACGGCCATTCACGCCAGACCGTATTGGCCGGATCGAAAATCAATCTACCCTGCTCGGTATTGAAAAACGTCAAGATCGATTCGGCGTCGATTTGCCCGGCAACGGCAGGGACAATTGCGTCGTCTGCTTGAAGCTTTTCTATCGTTTTCTCAACTGCTTCTTTTGTTACAGGCCCGGCCAAATCAAGTTGTGATATTACAAGGTGCGTGGCAGTGCCGATGAGTCGGCCATCGAGAGGTTCACCAGAATCCGGCTCGGCTGTCATCAAAACATGCGGCCGGCGATCCAGTACCCCGGAATAATCAAACTTCATGTATTCATCGTTGCCGTGCGTCAGTTGCGTCACAGAACTTTTCGCCGGCAGGAGTACTGCATCTGAAAACCGATAACGCCAGGTTAATGATCTCTTTACTTGCGCAAGCAATTGCGGCTCTTCCTGCTTTGGGTGTCGTTTTTTCGAGGTCGCGGACGGTCGAGTCGGCTTGCCGGCCTTAAGTCTCATGATAGTTTCGGCCAGTTGTTTCAGCTCGGACTGGCCATGAAGCTTAAAACTGAATAAATCGTCGTCGATAGCCTGCCCTGCTAAACCGGATTCTAACGCATCGTGCAGAATCTTTCGGCCGGAAAGTCCGTAGAGGATCCATTCCAGAGGGCTCCGGCAGGCACGAAGCCGCCAGTCGGGAACGGGCTTATCGCCAAAAAAGAAACCATTTGAAATAATCTCTCGGCATTTATGTTGCTTCTCCGAAGCAGTTAGTATAAGCCGTTCTTTTGCCCGTGTCGTCGATACGTAGAGGATTCGCATCTCCTCGGCCAGTGTCGCTGACAGCTTCCGCTCGGCGATTACTTCATGAGCAAGCGAGCTTAGTTTACTGTTCGATTCTCGGTCGATAATTTGCAGCCCCAGGGTATGATTCGCATCGACGAGGCAGTCCGCCTGGACGTCTCTTTTATTGAACCGGCTTTCCAGTTCGGCTAAAAAGACGACCGGAAACTCAAGCCCTTTGCTTTTGTGAACGCTCAAAATGCGAACGGCATTACCTGCCGAAGACTGCGGCTCGGCAGGCGCCCAGTCCTGCCCGGCTTCCTGAAGTTTTTCTATGAATTCAACGAATCGCGTCAGTGAAGGAACGCCGGCGCTGCTGGCAAAGCCCTCATACTGGATAGCCCTATCGTGGAGCTTGAGAAGATTTGCCCGGCGCGCCTGGCCGTTCGGAAGAGCCGAGACAAATGATAAGAAGTCAGTCTCCCGATATATCCGCCAGATCAAGTCCGCCAGGTTGTCCCTTCTGGCAATCGTTCGCCATTGTTCGATCCGAGCGAGTATTTTTTCGAGCCTGCCTGCTAGTTCTGCATCAGCACCACCTCGACAATATTCGAGCACACAGTCATAGTAGCTCTTGTGCCGCTGTTCCGCCCTGTTGTGCATTTTTATCTTTGCCAGCTCTGTGTCACTGACCTTGAAAAAAGGGCTTCGCAGAACCGCGGCCAATTCGATGTCCCGCTGCGGATTGTCCAAAATCTTCAGCAGAGCAACAAAATCACGAATTTCGGTAGCCTCGAAATATCCCGCCGTGGCCTGGCAACTCACGGGCACGCCGGCCAGCCGGAATATTTCGACATAAACATTCGCCTTCTTTGCCAAAGATCGCATCAAAACAACAATGTCACCATATTCGACGTCACGCATGGTGCCCTGCTTTTCGTCATTTACCTGAAACTCAGCTTTCCCTGTATCGGCTCCCACCATCTGCCTGATACGCCGGGCGATCATTGCCGCCTGAGACTGGCGCGAAGTGACAATATCCGGATTCTCGGCTTCGGATTCTCCGGCCTGTTCGCCTTGCGAATCCCGGCTCTTACCGATTTTGTCAAGTATGTGAAACTCGATAATATTTTTCTCGCTATC
>DAOVMB010000350.1 GCA_030630905.1 Sedimentisphaerales bacterium | reverse complement strand
GGCGGAAAAACAAGACGCCGATACGCTGACAGACGAACAGACCGAAAGACTTGCCGCCGACGCTCAGGTCGATCCGGCCAACCTGGCGATCTTCCTGAATGGCTATGCTTTACATTGTAAACGTGTTCCGTGACTTGCGTTGTGGCCGTCACGGAAATTGATGATAAATTAAAGAAAGGAAAAAACTATGGCAGTAAAATTGAGAATGACGAGGATTGGCAGGCGGCATCGACCGTTCTTTAGAATCAATGCGATCGAATCCCGCAACCCCCGTGACGGCAGAATACTTGAAAAGCTGGGCCATTACGACCCGATTGAAAAGGACCCTTCAAAGCAAGTTGTGCTGAACCGCGAGCGGGTGGAATTTTGGCTGGATAAAGGGGCGATACCAAGCGACGCCGTCTCGCAAATCCTGCTGCGCCATGGGATCAAGCATAAATACGCTGAACAACAGGAAGCTCGCCGGACAAAAGCCAAGGCCATCGCCAGGGCCAAGGGCAAGCTGTTCGACAATACCGAGAGAATAGCCGCTAAAAAACAAGCCGAAGCGGTAGAAGAAAAAGCCAAGGCAAAAGTCGAAGAAAAGACCAAGGCAGAAGCAGAGGCTAAGGCCAAAGTAGAAGCCGAAGCTAAAGCCAAGGCAGATGCTGAAGCCAAAGCGGACGCCGAAGCCACAGCCAGAGCAGACGCCGACGCCAAGGCCAAAGCAGAAGCCGAAGCTAAGGCCAAGGCAGATGCAGAAACCAAAGCCAAAGCAGAGGCAGAAGAAAAACCGGAGGCTGAAGCAGTAGAAGATAAAACCGGGGCTGAACCTGAGCCTGAAAAAGCCGAACCCGAGACAGAAGCCAAGGCAAAAGAAGAAACCAAAGCCGATGTCGCTGAAGAGAAAACCGAGGCTGAGGCTAAAGCCGAACCGGCGGAAGAAAAACCTGAAGTTGAAGTAGTAGAAGAAAAAGCTGAGGTCGAGGCTGAGCCGGAGCCTGAAAAGGCCGAGCCGGAAACTGAAAAGAAAGCTGAACCCGAAGCGAAAGCCGAGGTTGAATCTGAGGCTGATGCCGCCGAAGAGAAGGCCGAGGACAAATCAAAAGAGGAATCGGCTTCAAGCTGATAGGCAGGCAAGAGCGATGCGCGTAGATATTCTAACGCTTTTTCCGGAAGTGTTCGAATCGCCTTTGAGCAGCTCGATCATCAAGAGAGCCCGGGACAATGGGCTTATCGAAATCGCTCTTACCGATATAAGGGATTTTTCCACAGACAATTATCGGAAGGTCGATGACAAGCCGTATGGCGGCGGGCCGGGGATGGTAATGATGCCCGGCCCCGTTTTCGACTGCTTTGAGCACGTCCAAAAACTATCCCCCGAAAAAGGCCGCGTCTTCCTACTCACTCCGCAGGGGCAGAAGTTCGACCAGGCAAAAGCCCGCCAACTAAGCGCCGAAAAGCGCCTGATTTTTATCGACGGAAAGTATGAAGGATTCGACGAGCGAATCCGCACGGGCCTGGGCGCCGAACAAATCTCAATCGGTGACTACGTGCTCAGCGGCGGAGAATTTGCTGCGATGGTCATTATCGACGCGGTCGTCAGACTGTTGGAAGGGGCGCTCGGCGACGAAGATTCGGCAAAAGACGATTCGTTCAGCGAAGGCCTTTTGGAATACCCCCAGTACACAAGGCCGGAAATCTATCGCGGAATGAAGGTCCCCGACATCCTTTTAAGCGGCGACCACGCCAAAATCGCCGAGTGGCGCCGCCAACAGTCCCTCGAACGAACGAAAAAATGGCGACCGGATTTACTAAACAACAATAACAAAAAGGCTTCCGCAAAATAAATGTATTTAGCACAAGGCAGTAGAGTTGAAAATGTTTTTTTCAAAAGTGAACTTATTATTTTGAGAGGCTATTTTAAGGGGAGAATCTGCCATGAAATGGATAAATACACTCGTTGTTATTGTCGCTATGTTTGGGACAATGCTGATGGCACTGCCAGAGGCTTCGGCCAAGCGACCCGTTGTTCGCATTTGGGATACCGGCAAGCTCTATACGCAGAAAAATCCCATGCACGATGCATGGAAGGATCGCGCCAACTGGGTGCTGGTGCCCTATGGCACGACGGACTACCAGCCACGCGGCGATTTAATGCTTGAGGGTGAGACTTTTTACCTGTTCCTTTTCACGAACAAGGACGACAGCATTGATTTGATGGCCAAGATCGGGGACGCGGGCTACAAACCCAATGAGATATACAAAGTGCACGACACCGGCCGGCGCAATTTTGGCCACGGCACGATGGCTGTGAAAATCTTGCATAACGCCGTACAAGAAATCGTCGTCGAACATACCGCCGAAGGGCAGAAGGATAAACGACCGGTTGTAACCATCTACCGTGTGCTTGCCGGCAAGCCCTGGCTCGAGGTGCGACCGGTTGAGCGAGTCAACCAGCAAGGGATGCACGGCAAGAGTCGCATCTGCGCCTTCGTCAAGAAAGAAGGTGAGGACTTCATTCTGGACTCCAAGCGAGAGCCGTTCACGGAAGAGGTGATAATTCCCGCCCCTGAGGGTACAATCGGGATTATCAACTTCTCAAGACGCTTTCGTACTGACTACGACTTCATGTGGTTTATGGCCTTTCCGCCGGGTGTGGAGAAACACCCGTTGACGTATCTTGGTTTTCATGCTGACCCATTTTGGGAAGATGCGCGTAGCGACCGTCCAAGTGTTGGAGCGCAATATGCCTATATGGGTCAGGGCGGTGTTTTCATCGGTGTGTTGAATGCGAAGGATAATTGGAAGCGCGAGGACGTCGGACATCGCCTCGCAGCAGGCGAAAACTATCGCACCAGATTCAGAGCGCCCTATCCGGGCCGCTGGAAGCTGGTGGCACGACTGGATGGTCGCTACGTGCACAAGTGCGTCGAGATTCGCGAGGCTGGCGAGCAATTCATCTTCCGGAGCGAAACGGGAGGGCTGCTGGACTATATCCTCGTTTATCTCTGGGACAACACGACTGGCGCCCCTGCGTCTGTCTTTACGCCAATGGACGTTTACAGGAAGGCACTTGGCAGGGGGACAAAATGAAGGATCTGAATCGACGCGATTTTCTCAGGCTGGCGGCCGGTGGTTCTGTGACGGCGGGATTGTCTTTGACCGGCTGTGAGAGCGGGCTCATCGGGCGCTCCATGCCTAAGAAGCCGCCGAATATCATCTTTCTGCTGACAGACGATCAGCGAGCCGACACGATGGGCTGTACGGGCAACCCGATCATTCAAACGCCGAATATGGATGCGATGGCAAAGGGCGGCGTGCGGTTCACGAACGCCTTTGTCACCACCTCGATCTGTGCATCCAGCCGGGCGAGCATCTTTTCCGGCCAGTGGACAAGCCGGCATGGTATCACTGGCTTTGGGACACATTTCTCGCCGGATGCGCTGGCACAGACGTACCCGATGCTGCTCCGGGAGGCCGGCTATCGAACCGGTTTTATCGGCAAGTATGGTGTCGGGGCCAAAAAGACCCTGCCGGTCAATCAATATGATTACTGGAAGGGCTTTCCCGGCCAGGGCCGATACGAAAATAAAGACAAGGACGGCAACTATAAACACCTCACGCAGATCATGGGCGAGCAGGCGATTGAATTCCTGCAGGGCTGCTCAAACGACAAATCTTTCTGCCTGTCGATAAGTTTCAAAGCGCCTCACGTTCAGGATAGCGATCCGCGTCAGTTCATTCATGACCGCGCTTATAAAGATTTGTATAAGGATGCGATTATTCCGGTTCCTGAAAAGGCCGACCGGCATTATTTCGAAGCCCTGCCGGAATTCCTCCGCACCTCCGAGGCCCGCAGGCGGTGGGACATCCGTTTTTCCACGCCGGCAAAGTTTCAGGAATCCGTCAAGGGCTATTACCGCCTGATATTCGGCGTCGATGTCGTCATCGGCAAGATCCGAGAGCAGTTGAAGCAGCTCGATTTTGACGATAACACAGTCCTGATACTGATCGGTGACAACGGTTTTTATCTCGGCGAGTACGGTCTGGC
>DAOVMB010000298.1 GCA_030630905.1 Sedimentisphaerales bacterium | reverse complement strand
TCTTCGTAATGGCAGATGTTCCCGGATTTCCGGATATCAATCCGATTCTCTTTATCGATTCTCAGGACCGGCTTTGGCTGATGTGGTACACGGTAATAGCAAACCAGTGGGAGACTTCGCTGCCCAAATACCGTATCAGCACAAACTATATGATGCCGGACGGGCCACCCGAATGGGCATGGCAGTTCAGTGAGCCGCTCGTGGGACCGGGAAATATACAGGCCAGCATCGCGAAGAAAACCGATGGGACATTGGTTGCCTATATGCGCGACAACGGACCTCCGCCCCAGCGTCTTCACATGAGCACGTCCACAGATAAAGGTTTGACCTGGAGCCCGGTGAGGGATTCCGAATTGCCCAACCCCGGATCGGGAGCCGATGTCGTTACTATGAGAAACGGTCACTGGGCTTTGGCGTATAACGATACGGAAGACGGCAGGCACAGCCTGGCGATTTCGATTTCAACCGACGAAGGTAAAAGCTGGAAATATACCCGGCATCTTGAGCTGGACACGCGAGGCAGAAATATAACGACCAGCAGTGCTTATCCTTCTATCATCCAGGGCCGCGATGATATGCTGCACGTTGTTTACAGCTACCATCATAATGACCGAAAGAGTGCCCCGAATAAGACGATCAAATACGCGAGGTTCAATGAAGCGTGGGGCAAGCAAGGCGATGATTCAAAATCCAAATGACTTATTCTTACAAACACACGGAGATTGTATCGAAATAAATCAAATCCGGCGACGAATCATTCATGCCTAAGCGCCACGATTGGATCCACTTTAGCGGCATGAACCGCGGGATATAATCCGAAGAGAATTCCGATGGTCATACTGATCAGAAGCGGCAGAAGAATTCCCTTTAAGGTTATCACAGTAATCATGCCGGAAAAGTACGTGATTAAGAACGGAATAAGTGTCCCCATACCCAGGCCGATTAAGCCGCCCATGGTCGAGAGAACCACGGTCTCGATAAGAAACTGCACGACAATTTGCCTGCGTTTGGCGCCGATGGCACGCCTGATTCCTATCTCACGCGTACGTTCCGTGACCGAAGCCAGCATAATATTCATAATTCCGATTCCGCCGACTAACAAGCTAATACCGGCGATGGATCCGAGCACGATATTGAATCTTTGCTTCGTCGCCTCGGCCTGCTTGAGCAATGCCAGAGGAACGCTCACGTCATAATCTTTTTTCTTATGAAATTGTTCCAGCATTCTTTCGATACCCGCCGCGACAGCCTCCACTTTCTTCGGATTATCCACCTGGACTATGACCTGGTGCAGTTCCACCATCTCGCGTTCGTCTCCACCCGATGTACGTTTCGTAAAGATGTCGCCGAAATACCGGCGCGCCACCTCGATTGGAATATATGCATCGACGTCCTGGTCGGGAATTTGGATGTTTCCGGCCTGACCGCTTTCGCTTTTGACGATACCGATGACCTCGAACTGGTCGCTGCCGATACGGACCGTCTGGCCAATCGTGCTCTCAACAGCCAGGATTTTGCGAGCGCCAAATTCTGTCAGCACCGTAACTGGGGCTTGTTTTTCCTGGTCGGACATCAGAAGCACTCGCCCGGCAAGAATCTCACGAGGTACGAGCTCGAACCATTCGGGCGTAGTGCCTACGATCCTCAACTCCAGCGCTCTCTCACGAACACGCGAGTCCTTTCGTGTCAGCTTTACCGGCACGGTTTGTTGAATATTGCTGAAACTCGATGCAATCCTGCGATAATCTTCATAAGTCAATCCGTAGATACTCATGTGGGAACGTTGTGTACTCGTAGCTTCTTCTTCAGCGGATTTCCTCGATGAGATGATGATATTGTTGCTGCCGAGCTTGCGAATCTGTTCGAGAGCTTCCTTGCTGGCGCCTTCACCGACAGAGAGCATGGCCACAACACTACCCACGCCAAAAACGACGCCCAACATAGTCAGAAACGAGCGTAGCTTATGAAGCAGCAAATTCTCGATTCCGAGCCATATATTTCGTGCGATTTTAGTTTGCCTCATTGGAATCCCCATCGATTCTGTCGATCAGGCCATCCAGCATGTGCAGCCTGAGATGGGCATGCTCTGCGATGGCCGGTTCATGCGTGACGATAATGATCGTTTTACCGGATTCATTCAATTTGATCAGGAGCTCCAAAATCTGTTCCCCCGTTGTCGAATCCAGATTCCCGGTTGGTTCGTCTGCAAAGATGACCTGCGGATCGTTCGCCAAGGCTCTGGCAATTGCAACCCTTTGCATTTGGCCGCCGGAAAGCTCCGTAGGCCGATGACCGAGTCTATCTGCGAGCCCGACTTGCTCTGCGATCTCCTTCGCTCGTGCTGCGCTTTCTCTTGCGTCCCACCCCAGATAGTAAAGCGGTAGTTCGATATTTCTTTGGACTGTCAGTTGAGGGATCAGGTTGAAACTCTGGAATATGAAGCCCAGGTACCTGAGCCGAAACTCGCTGAGCGAATCATCGTCGAGCCCGCTGACATCTTTGCCGTCAAGATAATAAGAGCCGGAAGTCAGACGATCGAGGCATCCGAGGATATTCATCATGGTGCTCTTGCCCGAACCGCTCGGCCCCATGATCGCCCAGAAGCTCCCCTTATTGAATTTGACGTTGACCCCGGCGAGTGCTTTGACCTCCTCTGTCCCCATTTGGTAGATCTTGCGTGCATTCACGAGCTTGATAATTTCCTGGTGGTTTTTGGACGGAGCTTTTTTAGCCATTTACTGATTCCTTTCCGCTCCACGATGTCTCTGGCCGCCTGCCCCCTGCCTCTGGCCTCGTTCCTGCTTTGAGCCTCCACCGCCCTGAAAACGCTGCTGCAGCTTCTCTCGTTCTTCAGTCGACATGTTCTCGAATCGCTGTTTCATTTTCTCTACTTCTTTCTGGCGCTCTTCTGGTGACATTTTTTCGAAGCGCTTGCGCATTTGGTCTATCTGATCAGATGAGGTGCCCTCAGGGTCACCGGGACCCGCTGACTGCTCTTGTGATCGCTGTGACGGACGTGCAGTACTGCCGTTGCCATTAGCTTCTTCGAGTCTCTGATTCACCCTCTGCTGGAAAGTATCGGAGCCATCGGGCAAATCAACACCCGAGATCTTTGAACCGGATTCTATAGTCGCTTCTCTCAGTGGAGGTGTCATCAAGACAACTTCCCCCTCTTCGAGGCCGCTGACGATTCTTATCATCTTGTTGTCGTCCAGGCCGATTTCGACTGCTCGTTCAGCGTAGGACCCGTCCTTGACAACGTAAACAGTAGGCTGTCCTGCGACCCGCAACACTGCCTGAACCGGTATATATACTGCGTTCTCATATTGTGCAATGATTATTTCAGCCTTGCAGCTCATTCCCGTACGAAGCGAGCTATCGCTATCTTCCAGGTATATATCCGTGGGATAAACCTTTAGATCCGGATTCACCCACATCATCATGGCGTCGGGCAAGGGCGCAATACGTTTCACACGACCCAGGAACTTCTTGCCCGCGAGTGCTTCAACCGTTATCACCACAGGCAGTCCCACTCGAACTTTTTCAAGACTCGTCTCGTGAATATTAACCTGGGCTTTCATCGAATCAGCAGTTGGAAGGTTTATCAAGGCCTGCCGTTCATAAACCTCGCCACCAACTTCCATAGGTTCTCGACGATCCCAGGGACGCCTTCCGCCGCCGCTGGTTGCATAGACCACCATCCCGTTCTGTGGAGCATATATCGTTGTTTTCGAAAGCTGATCCTCGGTCTTCTTCATCTTTTCCTGCTGACGATTATACTCAAGCTCTTTGGCCCGAAGGTCGGCCTTAGCCTGGACCACGTCGGCTGAGGCCTTGCGCTCCGTGCGTTCCAGAGCCATATCGGCCTGGTTGACATCACTAGTCAACTGCTCGATCTGGCGATGGTAGGTAAAATTGGTCAGAAGATCGAGATCGCTGTTCGCCACATCCCTCTCAAGTTTTCTCCTCTGCACCGCCAGCTTGTCCGCAAGGTACTCGGTCTCCGAGAGATATTTCTCCTGATAGAGCCTCCTCGACCAGTCATTCACATCCTCAGCGCGTTTTAGATCTTCTTCGGACAGACGAATCCTGGCCGTAAGCTCATTGACGTCTTTGGGGTAAAGCCCGTCCACATATTGCTGCAGATCCTGCCGGGCAAACTTTAGAGTGAGCCTGGCCACATCTATGTCGCTCTTGGCCTGGTTTTCAGTAACGGCAAGGCTCTCTTTGGCTCCGATGTAAGAGGCCTCGGCCCGCTGAACCTGAATATCCTGGTCGATTATTCTGTCTTTGAGGGTACTGGCGTCCAGCTCGACCAGCAGATCTCCCTTCTTGACCATGCTGCCGTCCGGAACGAGGCTGACAATCGTGGTTCTGCCCTCAACTTCGTTCTTGAGAGTGATCTGCTCCTGGGAGCTCATA
>DAOVMB010000426.1 GCA_030630905.1 Sedimentisphaerales bacterium | reverse complement strand
CCAATTAAAGCAAGTCGGAAATGTCATAGACGCGAGTTTCCCACCTTTCGGGCAGCGATTCGACCGTCGCTATCATAATGATGCCGTCCTCGACGATGTAGCCGATCTGGTCGTAGCCGCCGGAAACCGACATTAGCAGGAGCTTCAACGCCCTGCCGGGAGAAACTCCCGATATTTCATCTATGTTTGCCGGAGTAGTCCGGTCGATGTCGGCGTTGTCGTACAAATCCTTCCATATCACGACTATCGGCAGCGGCGGATCAACGCAGTACTTTATCTGTTCTATCGCCTCGGCAAAAGACATGTTCGGCGTGAACTCGAAAACGTAGGAGGGTTTATCCAGTTCCTTAGAGACGGCTTCATCGGTTCTGTGCCGGGCGTTCGAGTCTTGCGCCGGCTCGCTTCGCGCCTGAATGTCGGTTGTCCCGGAAAACGATTTCCATTCGGCTTCCAGCAGGTTCTTTTCCGCCCGGCCGGGATGAATCAGAACTCGATACTTCAGCGAAAAGCTTTTTCCCGCTGGCAAAGTGTAAGGCTTATTGAAAAGCAACGCCGGACTGAAATACCCGAACGGCACCTTTGGGTCCATGATAACAAAGCTTGGCGACGGATGCCGCAGGTTGTCCGGATGGTCGAAGACAGCGATGCCAAAATCTTTACTTTCAGCAGTCCGGCCGCCGAAACTCATCCAGCGTGCCTTTTTGCCGTGTGCTTCAAGGTCCTTTCGCCCTTCGCTGTCGGCCAGATACCAGTTGGTGACATTTTTCGCAAGCCGTACCGAAAGGCCCGCGTAGCCTCCCCAGCTTTGGCCGTCTTTCTCGCCCGTTATCGGCGTGCGGTCCAGCAGAACGTCCGCGGCACCGGCGGTGAACCGGCTAATCCAGTCGATGTGGTATCGGCCATCTTCATCCGGCTTACCGACACGAATGTGACACGATTCAGTCAGCACTGCCGGTTGACCGGGCGGATGATAGCTAAGATTCAGTGCAATCTGTGCCGAATAATCATCATGGGGTCTTACTTCTATGCTATTAATCCTGGACCGTCCTTGTGACAAGCCGGTATCGCGATCTTCTTCCCAGTAGTTCAGGCCGTTGATGTGCTTCCAGGAGAACCACAGCCCGTAATGCCACGGATGGTCCGGCGGGCGGTGCCAGGTCAATTCCGTGCCGTCGGTCAGGCAGACCGGATGAAAGTATGGCTTGCCTTGCTTCTTGTCGAAATTGAACTGCCAGACAACGCGCGCCCTGTTGAGCAGCGCCAGCGAGCTGTCGGTTTGCCGCCAATCGTAGCGGGGCTTTGGCCCGGCGGCATCATTCGCACAAACTTGCACAGATTGCAAGAGCAACAAGGCCGCCCAGACAAACACGGTTAATCGTTTAGTGGTCACCTGAGACCTCCCTTCGCAAAGCCCGCCGTAGCGGCGGCGGATTTGGCTATGAACCGGCGCCGGCTGAATGAATCTTTCCGCTCGGAGGCCCGCGTTAATTTTTCAGTCATTTTTTGCTGATCCTCCAATTGCGCAGATGGGCTTCCTAATCCATCGGCGAGGGTGGTACCTTGACCATTATATTCTTGAAATAGACGACGCTATCGGGATCGTGGCCCTGCAGGGCGATGGTTCCTTCGCCGATCTTTCTGCCGGACTGTTCCCAGTTTTCTGGCTGCGTCCATGCCGCGGTGGTCTTGCCGTCGATCTGGATGATGACGTGATTGTCTTCGACCCTGATATAATAGTGGAACCATTGGTCGTCCACGGATGGCGCGTCGTCAATCACATCCTGCACGTTATAGAGGCCGCCGGTCTTCTTGACATCAGTGTGCGTGCTGTTCACCTGGCATTCGAAACCCGTCGACGGCCAGCCGGTTTCCTCATACTGCGTATGGAAGTATATGCCGGAGTTGGAGCCGGGCGTAGTCAGCACGTCGGCCTTAAACTCGAAATTCTTAAAGTTGGCATCATTGACGAGCCCGGTGTAGAAAAGATGGCTCCGAGGCCCGTGGGCAATGATCATCCCGTTGCTGGCGGTAAACGTATCTGTGTTCTCACTGGCCAGCCAGCCGTCGAGTGTCTTGCCGTTGAAAAGACTCTGCCACTGGCCCGCCTTAGAACCCGCATTTTCGGCCGGCGTTGTTTGACATCCCGCCAAAAGCAAACACGTAAACAGCAGCATCAAAACTAACATCCTTGTCATCTGACTTTCTCCTTAACAAACAGTTTCTGTTATCGTTCACATTCTTCACAACGTCCATGGAGTGCGCATGGGTCGAGACAGCCTACGGTTGGCCGCATCGTTGTTTGTGAAAAGTTCGGTTTTCGGATCCCATTTAAGTTTTTGCTCAAGCCTTATGGCAATGTCGCTGATTTGGCAGATTATATCCGCCTGCACGGCCACGTCAATATTACAGATGGTTTCGGCCCTGCTTTTGACACAGTCCAGGAGGTTTCTGACATGATTGCCGCTTTTGTACAAGTGAATCTCGTTAGGCCCGAATTCCGTCTCCAGCAGCTCCTTCGGATGGGCGTTTATGCCGGAGCGGTCCACGTGCACCCATCCATCGCTGCCTTCGAAGGCCGTGCCGTGACTGGTCGTTCGCCCATAGCGTTTCTTCCACTCGTTCGGATAAGGATCGCCGGTGAAATTCATCGTTACGCCGCTGTCATATTTGCAGACGACTTTCCAGTTCATCGCCGTGTCGGTTACTCCTTCGGTGGGCCAAACGCCTTTGCCTTCTATCTCGACAGGGCAAGCGACTTTTTCACCGCCGCCCCAGAGTGCGATGTCCAGCGGATGAACGCCCCAGCCGGCAATAAAACCGAGTGCATAGTCGGAAATGAACCACCACAACTTATTCGAGCAGCGGTCCTTTGTGTAGGGCGTATAAGGCGCAGGCCCCAGCCACATATCGTAATCGATCCATTCCGGCACGGGCACCGGTTTGGGGTCCCCGCCCTGGCTGCTGCCGGGAGACCATACGTTAATGGTGTGCAGTTTACCGAGCTGGCCGTTCAGCGCCAGCTCGCAGGCAAAGCGGAAATTGCGGCTGGATCGTTGCTGCGTGCCGAACTGGAAAACTCTGCCGTGACGATGCACGGCCGTACGAAGAGTCCGGTCCTGGGCAAGGCTTAAGCCCATTGGTTTTTCCAGATAGACGTCCTTTCCCGCCTTGACCGCCGCCAGTGCCGCCAGCACGTGCCAGTGGTCCGGCGTGGCAACCAGAACCGCATCGATATCGTCACGCGCCATCAGCTTGCGGAAATCCTTGTAAGCCGAGCATCCAGTGCCCTTGTAGTGCCTGTT
>DAOVMB010000332.1 GCA_030630905.1 Sedimentisphaerales bacterium | reverse complement strand
GCTACGGGAGCAATTTTTACGAGACCCCCAACATAGGCCGTCTCGCACGCGACGGGATGGGATTCAGCGATGCTTACGCCGCGTGCCCGGTTTGCTCACCGACTCGGGCCAGTATTATGACCGGCAAATATCCGGCCCGCCTGCATTTGACGGATTTTATTGCCGGAGGCAGATTTCCATACGAAAAATACAACCAGCCCGAATGGCAGAAATATTTGCCGCTGGAAGAGATAACGATTGCGGAAGTCCTCAAGACAACGGGCTACGCTACCGCCAGTTTCGGCAAGTGGCATCTGAGCATCGATAAGAAGCCGCCCAAGAGCCTGCCGTTCAATCCGGATAAGCAGGGCTTCGATGAGTATTTCGTCACCTACAAGCCGTCTTCCAAAACCGATCCCGAAAGCGATGCTCACAACGTGGAAGCAATTACTCAAAAGTCGCTGGAATTCATGGAAAGACATAAGGACGAATCCTTCTTTCTCTATGTCCCTCATAACACGATACACGCCCCGGTGCTGGGTAAAAAGAAGCTCGTTCAAAAATACAGGAACAAGCCAGGCTCCGATTTGCCGCAGAACAATCCTGTTCTCGGGGCGATGATCGAGGAGCTCGACAACAGCACGGGCAGACTGCTAAAGAAACTGGATGAGCTGAAAATCGCCGACAAGACCATCGTGGTTTTCTTCGGCGACAACGGCGGTTTGGAAAGATATGCCAGACAAACGCCTTTGCGCAGCGGCAAAGCAAATCTGTACGAAGGCGGTATAAGAGAACCTTTGATTGTCCGCTGGCCGGGAGTGGTCAAGCCAGACAGTAGGTGTAGCGAACCGGTAACCAGCGTGGATTTCTTCCCGACCTTTCTGGAAATCGCCGGCGTGAAAGATGAAGCGAAGAAATCAATTGACGGCATCAGCCTGTTGCCGTTGTTGGCGCAAAAGGGTGGATTAAATCGCTTGGCTATTTACTGGCACTATCCCCACTATCACAGCAGCAGCATAGGGCCGTGCGGCGCGGTCCGCGCAGGTGATTACAAACTGATCGAATGGTTCGACGAGAGCATTTGCGGCCCCGGCAACGAATACGAACTGTACAATCTCAAAAGTGACATCGGCGAGCAGAACAATCTGGCGAAAAAAATGCCGGAAAGAGTTGAAAATTTGAAAAAGATGCTCTATAACTGGCGTAGTAAAGTGAACGCTCAAATACTGACGCCGAATCCCAATTACGATTCTCGAAAGGCCAAAAAGTCAGGGAAGCGAAAAAAAATGATGGAAAGCTGAACGGGCACCCGTTCAGGCGGTAATGTGAAAGGAGTCATCACATGTCAAAGCTCAAACGGATGCGGCGAAAACGTGCCGCTCAGAAAAAGGCCAATATCCGCCTGATGTCATTGCACAGCGGGACAAGGGAAGCGCCGGGGTCTGGCAAATTATTGAAACGCATGACCAGAGACCACCATGACCTCCTGCAGAACATCGAGTTCATTTTTATCTCTCAATATCGCGACGATCACCATATTGACGACCGCATTGTTGCAGATACCTTGAAAGCAGCGATTCACGATGAGGTACCGGAGGATGGCCGTGCTCAATTGTTGAGCGAGGGCTTGGAAGAAATCCGCGAGTTCCGTTCCGATGTCTCTGACGAGATATGGCGGGATGGCCTGCGAACCGTCCTGCAGTCTGTTCAGAGACATTCCAACCTAAGGCCGGGCGAGCGAGAGTACCTTGACTTCGTTTCTGATTTTATTTTCTGATTAGCCCTAATCAGAAACGTTGTTGCTAATTCTGTCGGCGGGAGCATTCCGCTCAAGGCCATTGTCTGAATAATACAAGCTCTCGTTACAAATCGATTACATCGATTACGGCCCTTACAGTTCCAGAAGTTTGTTTCTGCTGCCCAGGAAGATGACCCAGACGATTACGGTCAGCCAATGGATAATGATGGGCGTCCAGAGCGAACGTGAGAGCATGTATGAAACGCTGCACGTAATGCCCAGCAGGGCGACAATGAGCAGAAATGCCGGATCCAGGAACAGAGCCGCCGCGGTGGTGTTGATCGTCAAGGCATTGGCGGGATGCCACAGGACAAATGCCGCCGTGCTGACGGCGATATAAGCGATGATTCTGCTCTTGCTCTGGGTGACGGCATTGTTGGGGATAAGGATTCCGCGGAAGAATGCCTCTTCGAGCAGAGATGGGAAAATAAAGAGGCTGAACGGCAGCACAATCGACATTGGATAATCAATGACGCCCACCGAGAACAGCCCTACGCGAAAACCGATGACCAACGATGCGCAGAGATAAACCGGTACGGGTATCAGGCTCTTGAGCGGCGCCCGAAAAGGCGAAACTCTGAGCCCTTGCAGCAGATTGTTTTTAAGATACGCTAACATTTTTTCTATAAAGACCGGCCGGGCTAACTGTCCGTGACATCGCACAACCAATCCACTCGAATAGAGATTCTACAACAATCAGCGATTAATCACAGCAATTCTGTGAAAATAGAATCATGCCGGACTAAAAATTTCAGGGGCTGAATCGATATAATTCAATTGGTCCTAAGGTTGTTGTATGCGTGCGGCATGGAATACTGAATTAGCCGGAAGATTGTTGAATTCGAGACGATATTATGGTATTTTAAAACTTAACGTATGCTGGAGTGTCTTTAGAATTGCATACTCCGGCCGGCTCGGCTTTTGAAGGAAAGGAATCCTAATGAGCGAATACGATACAATCAGGGATGAACAGGTAAAACACGCTGGTGGTGAGGTCGAGAACCTTTTGGATGGCATGGGCGATAGACTTAACGAGGCAGTGGATGATATTACGGATATAGCCGATGGAGTAGAGGAGCTTAGTGATGAGATTAAGTCACTATTGGACGACCTTAGAACCGTACAGAGCAAAACGGGAGAGGGAAAAAAGGATAAATTAGAATCCTTAATCGATCAGTTGGAAGGTGTTTCCAAGGAGCTTCAGAACACTTTATGGACGATGGACTTTGCGTCGGAAGATTTGCTGGAGAACGCGGATCTTTAGGGATTTTTTAGCAGTAGATCGATAGCCTTACTTATCAAGCAGAGAAAACTCAAAACGTGTGGCATTCTGCCTTTAGAGATTCATTGGGATACCTCGGTCCCGCAGGTATTCCTTCATTTGTTTTATTGTATAGTTTTCGAAGTGGGTGATCGAGGCCATTAGGACCGCATCCGCGCCGCCGTCAATGATGGCGTCGTATAGATGTTCGAGTGTTCCCGCTCCGCCGGAGGCGATTACGGGGATATTGACGGCATCGGTTACCGCCTTGTTCAGTTCGTTATCGTAACCGGCTTTTGTGCCGTCGGCGTCCATGCTGGTCAACAGGATTTCGCCGGCACCTAATTCTTCGCCGCGGGCCGCCCATTCGACCACGTCGATGTCGGTCGGCTCGGAGCCGGCCTTTATGCAGACCTGCCATTTGCCGGGGCGGTCCTTCGACCGGCGGGCGTCAATCGCAAGCACAACGCACTGGTTCCCAAAACGCTGTGCCGCCTCGGCGAGCAGATTCGGATTAGCAACGGCGGCGGTGTTCACCGAGACTTTTTCCGCTCCGCTCCTTAAAAGCTCGTCGATCTGCTCGACGGTCTGGATTCCGCCGCCGACGGTAAACGGTATAAAGACATTCTCGGCGACCTTCTCGACCAGCTCGACAATCGTCTTGCGAGAGCGAATCGTCGCGGTTATATCGAGGAACACAAGCTCATCGGCGCCTTCGTCGCTGTATCGTGCGCCCAGCTCTACGGGATCGCCCGCATCGCGAAGGTTAAGGAAATTGACGCCCTTAACGACGCGGTTATCTTTAACATCAAGACAGGGAATAATTCTTTTAGTGAGCATAAATTCGTACTTCGTATATCGTCACTCGTATTCGAGCGATTTTCTGGGCGTCCTCGTACTCTTTACTTATGTTTCTGCTTTTTTGCAGATATTATAGAAATTCTTTAATATCTTCAGGCCGGCTTTTCCACTCTTTTCGGGATGAAACTGGGTGCCGTATATGTTTGCCTTCTGCACGGAAGCGGCCAACTCGAAACCGTAGTCGGCGTATGCGGTTTTTGCCCCGGCGTCTTCTACCTCGGCACAAAACGAGTGCGCGAAATAAAAGTGTTTTTCATT
>DAOVMB010000397.1 GCA_030630905.1 Sedimentisphaerales bacterium | reverse complement strand
TTTTTAGAAACTGTTCACCTCGCCATTCTAACGCTTGCTTCTCTTAATTCAAATCAATAATTCGACCAATAATCGTCAAACATCCACAATTGCCTTATCGTGGACTGATGGCCATGTATTTGGGGCATTAAGGTGTCCGCCTGCCCCATAGGGGGTCCATTTTTCGATGAGTTGTTCTTTATAATGAATTCGTATATCGTATTGCGTATAGCGTATCGCGTGAAGGATTAAGCGTACCCTCCGACCAGACTCAGGACAGTTTTAGAATTTGGTGGGGCAAGCCGCCACCCTACGACGTTTATCCATGCGGTTCGGATTACGTTACATTGACTAACAGAACCAACGCTTTTATAATGTATTTACGCAATGTTGAGATTCCCATACCGACCACAGGAGATGAACGCTCGTTTCTTCGTACTCTTGTCCTTTCTCCAAACTTCACCGCACGATGGTGCAATCCAGTTCATTTATCATTATCGGCCTGAACACATTGTGAGTTGAGGAAAATGAACACCGAAATATCGCGATTCACATCAAGAAACGGACTTTTTCAAACGGAACAAAGTGAAACAGATGGAGAGCGTAACAAAAATGGCCATAGGAGGCGACGTCTGTTGAATCCACAGGGAAATCCTGATTAATGTAAGTCCGAAGAAAGCCGAAAGCAACAATATAGAGTGCGCCAGCGGAAAGGTGACGATTGTAGAGTGTAAGAAAACTCGTAAGACTTCGCATGGAAAAAGCGAATTCTGTTTTCTTTAAAACCCTGAATGAAACCCGGATGGGGACAACAATCTTGCGTCAAGATCAATTGATTGATTTGAAGATCGTAAAGGGCGCGGAAGGCATATCCGAGTTCGGCGACGATTGGGACGACCTGTTTGTTCGCGCCATGGATGCGCCGCCTTTTCTCTCACGCTCCTGGTTAAGAACATTTGTCGAGGAAGGTCGACTGCCAGGCACTCCCTTATTTGTACTTGCCTGGTTCGGTACTAAACTTGTTGCTTTGTTTCCACTGGCGGTTCGCAGTGTCCTGAACGTAAAAATAGCCATGCCGATAGGTATCGAGGTAGGTGCTTATCTGGGACTACTCATCGATCCGGACCATCGATCAGCCGTAAAGGACATAGCGGATTTTATTATTTCCGAGAATATCTTTGACATGTACTACAGCGCGGACCTGTCTTCCGAAGACGCGGCGACTAATGATCTGCTGGATGATTTGGTGAGCCGTGGATATTCCTGCCGGAAGGTATTTCGAGATCCATGTTTCTGTCTGCAATTAGGTTGCCCCTTCGATGAATACCTCAAGAAAAAAATCCCAAAGGGCAAACGACGCTACAAATTGCGCTACGAGGAGAAGAAGTTCTACAAATCCGCAGATGTCATGATCACTCGCTATGAAGGTAAGGCAATTACGCCGGAAGTTAACCGGCGGATTGCCGCCATTCAACTCGAAAGCTGGATGAAAAGACGCGGCGCCGCCGTCCTGGGAAAACCGTTCCACCAAAAAATCCTGGTGAATATGGCCGAGGGTGGCTTCGGGCAGATTTGGTTGATGACAGTTGACGGAGAAGATGCCGCCTTTGCCTGCTCGTTTGTTGCGCACGGCCAACATCATTATTTCTGGCCCGCGTTCAAGCTAAAATATGAATCGCAATTATCTATCGGCCAGATGCTGCTCATGCATGTTATTCGCGATGCTTGCGAGGACGGCATTCAATTGTTCGATTTCATATATGGGGATGCCGAGTACAAGCGCTTTTGGGCTACGGATTGCTACAAGGTCTTTAGGGTAGTAGCGGGCCGCGGTTTTATGGGGCATCTGATAGTAATGTTTTGTTATATCTTCTTTCGGCTGAGACAGATTAAATGGTTGCACTCTTTATATCGTCGGATAAAAATAAGGTTGCGCCGTTTCAAACAAAGAACGACATGATCTTGTTTTGAGAAATCCATGGCGCAAATCACACGCATTCGCCCATCCCAATCGCTTTTGGAGAATATATCTCCCGCGGCCGGACCACTTTTCTATTTTCTTAGTTCAGGCGTATCCGGCTCGATGTGAACGGTGATGTTAATCGGGCGCGTGATCTGTTCATCCAGGGTCTTTTCCAGGCTTTCAGCGATCTCGTGGGCGGCGGTGATCTTCAATTCCGGATCGACAAGGATGTGCAGGTCGAGAAAAACTTCCCTGCCGACCGTGCGGGTCCGCAGCTTGTGCCACTGCCGGATAGAAGAGTCGGAGTTGATGATTTTTTTGATGTGCTCGATCGTCTCCGGATCGACGGCGGCTTCCGCCAGCTCGCGCAGCGCATCGCTAATGACCCTGACTCCCACCCAGATAATCATCAGACCGACGGCAATCGCAGCAACCTGGTCGCCATGACCAAATCCGAATTCCAGCGATATAAATCCTATCACAACCGCAACCGAACTGAGAGCGTCACTTCGGTGATGCCAGGCATTGGCGTAAAGTGCGGGGCTGTGAGATTGAATCGCGATTTTTTGTGTTGCTTTATAGAGCCACTCTTTGGCGGCAATCGAAATAATGGCAGCGATGAGAACTCCGAGGCGTGGAGTAGTCACTTCGTCTCTGGCGATGGCCAAGGTGGCGCAGTAAATCATCGCCCCGCCGACAACAATCAAGATCAGCGCGACCATGCCGGCCGAGAAAGTTTCCGCCCGCCCGTGGCCGTAGGGGTGACTCTGGTCGGGCTCTTTCGAACCAAGACGCAGGCCCAGAAGCACAGCCACGTCGGTGGCGACATCAGAAAGCGAATGGATCCCGTCGGCCACAAGTGCCAGTGAAGCGGCAGATAAACCAATGGCGACCTTCATAACCGACAGAGCAATATTTACTGCCATACCAAGATAAGTGATAGACTTTATTTGCCTGCCGGCAATTGCTTGTTTGTTATTGTCCATCAGTGCGCCACTGTTTTTGCCCGTATTGCTGTCACCTGATCGATATATTTTTGAGCGGTCGGCCGGTCTTTTGCCTCAACGATGATCCGCATGACGGGTTCGGTGTTGCTGGCCCTTAAGTGCAGCCAGCCGTCGTCGAAATCGAACCGGCAGCCGTCGGTGGTTTCCAGCTTTGCCTCGGCAAAAGTTTGTTTTGCCGACTCCAGGATTTGCTGCGCCTGGTCCTGTTCGGCGGGAAATTTATCTTTCCACATATAATAGCCGCCGATTTCGCCGGCCAGCCGGCTAATCGTTTTTCCCGTTTCAGCCATAAGCTGCATGACAAGAGCGATTCCGACGAGGCTGTCGCGGACGGGCACGACGCGCAAATCAATCACGCCGCCGTTACCTTCTCCGCCGATTATGCAATCGTGCTCGAACATCGCCGCGGCGACGTTGGCCTCGCCGACAGCCGTGCGGATAACCTGCACCCCGGCCTTTTCTGCCAAATCGTCAATCATTCGCGAAGTCGATAGATTTGTCGCCGCGTTGCCGGTTCTTTTACTGAAGATGTATTTTGCCACCAGAGCAAGAGTATATTCCTCGCCGATGTACGTACCGTTTTCGTCAACAATCGCCAACCTGTCGGCGTCGGGGTCCTGGGC
>DAOVMB010000454.1 GCA_030630905.1 Sedimentisphaerales bacterium | reverse complement strand
GGGGGTTTGGGTCGTATTGGTTGGTTTGCTCGAAGGTCAGGCCGGACGGCATCAGAAAATCAATATCGCATACTACGTCATCATTTCGGACCTGGATTTGACGCTGGCCTTTGACATTGATTTTGTTGACGGCGTGGAGCCAGTATTCGTAGGTTGAAGGTTCCCCGGATTCGAGGCGGTCGTAAACGACTACCAATTCCGGTTTGACAAAAATTATGGCGCGGGTAAATCGTTCGAGGGGTGTTTCATAAGCTTGGCTCGCCTCGCCTATAACGATGTCCATTGCCGGCGTGGTTTTGAAGGCGATGATCTCGCCCTGGGCTTTGGATGTTCGTTTGCCCTGACCTTGCCCATTCACTGTAATATTATTGACCGAGCGGGTGCTCCACATCCAGTCACGATGATGCGGCCCGCCGTAATTATAGTAACGGCCCGTTCGGATGAGCAGACGCTGATCGTACGCCCAGAGCACAAACGAATTGTTGCTCGCGTTGCCGTGTGACTGCGTACCCATGGGACTGGACTTGAAGATAACCTGCACGTCTTCGTCGGCGCTGGTCAGAGTCGTGTTCAGATAAGCCTGTCCGATGCCTCGGAACAGCTTGGAAGCAGGCAGTTCATCGGGTGCCTTGGCTTCGACCTTTGGCAGAGCACCGCGGATGAATCCGATGTAGCCGCCCGCCGCCCTTGGTCCGCCCATTTGCTCGACGTACCACTGCCAGTGCCCGTTGCCGGACTGGGCGGCGAGTTGGCTCATCAGCGGCACGAGATTGGACGCTCTGTACCGGTTCGCCCCGTCGCCGAAGCCGCCGCTGACTTTGCCGGGCGGCATCAGATACATCGCATAATAGCCGAGCTTGGAAAAATACGGCTTGTCATAGGTGTTGATCCCCATCGCCTCTCGCATCACGTCCGCCCACCAGGTGAAACGACCAATGTAGCTGGACCAATAGCTCACGCCCTCGTGCCAGCCTCCGTCGTCATCGCTCCAGACCGGATATACGTTGAAAAATACGTTGGTTGCGAACCAGACCCAGTCCTCGGCGCCCTCGACCTCACCCAGAAAAGCGATTCCAACCTCACCGAGAAAATGCCACGCCCGATTCGAATGACTGCCATACGGGCGCCACAGATGTCGCGGGCACAGGTGCCGATACATCTCATCCCCGCGTACTTGCATCATCTTTCGGCAGATATTTTTCTCCTGCTCACTCAGCAGATCGTTAACGAAAGTGTACGTGCGTGAGAAATAGTAATTATAAGGCATGCCGGCCTCGTCATTGTAGCGATAACCCGTGCTGCCCTTCGGATCCCACTTGGCGCACTCAAGCAGAATTCGCTTGGCCTCAAGCCCGTACTTCTCCGGCCCGCCGAGCAGTCGGGTAAACGCGAGGGTAGCGGCTCCGTTTAACGCCCGTGTAGTATAGGTTCGATTGCCCCACCAGATTTTGCGCCATGGGTCGCTGCCGCGGACAGTATCTTTCGGATACTTCGGCGGCTCCTTGGTCGCTGGTGGCTTGGCAAGAAGCTTCTCACAGTCTTTCACGAGTGCAGCGTACTCCCGCTTCATCTTTCCACGCGCCAGCTTTCGCAGCCGGCCGAGATTCTCCGGCCGCATGAACAATCGCGGATGGCTTTTCGGGATGCGAGCGATAAGCTCCTCACGAGCCGGCAGCGGCATCGTCGCGGCCTCATCGGCAATAATAAACGTCCGCGACCGACTCCAGTTCGTGTGCCGGCCGTTCTTGTCCTTGCCGCGGTAGCGCCATGTATAAGTGCCCGGCTTAAAAGTCTGCGGCGGGCAGTGCACGTTGAATTCCAGGTCACCCGCCCGGTATTCGATCTTTTTGAACTCCGCATCAGAGGCGCACTGGATCTCCCACGTCAGGCCGGCCTGAGGCCGCCAGCTAAAACTCGGCGGATTGATCTGGCTGACCGCGCCGGCGGCAGGGCGGTAGCCCCATTCTCCAGGTTCGGCAGGGCGCTGGTCCAGCTTCAGCATTTCAGCCGTTAGGGCCGGTGTTGCAAACAGGATCAAAAACATTGCAACAGAAATCAGCTTTATTACCATTCTCTCTATCGTTGTGTTCATTGTTGTTTCTCCGAAATTGAGCCGATAAGTTCTTTGATGTTAAAGATGTTGTGGGCGGCGCAGTATTTTTCGATGCCTTCGATGATTTTTGCAGCACAGTCTGGCTCGATAAAATTCGCCGTGCCGATACCGACCGCCGAAGCGCCGGCGAGGATAAATTCGACAGCATCCGAAGCTGTCCGAATTCCTCCCATCCCCAGAATCGGAATACCGTGCTCTTTGGCTACGTCGTTGTAAACCTTATTGACCAGATAGACCGCAATTGGCTTGATGGCCGGGCCTGAGAGGCCGCCAGTGCGGTTGGCTAAGACGGGCCTGCGTGTTTCAATGTCGATAACCATCGCCGTGAAGGTATTGACCAGGCTCAGTGCATCGGCGCCGGCATCGACCGCCGCACGTGCGATAACGCCGATATCCGTCACGTTGGGTGAGAGCTTGACCATTAGGGCTTTGTCGCCGGCGGCTTTTTTTACCGCGGCGGTAATCTCAGTTACCTGCTCGGGATCTCTGCCGAAGCTGATGCCGCCTTTGGCGACGTTGGGACAACTGATATTCAGCTCGAAGCCGGCGATTGCACCAGTCGATGACAATCGCTCGGTTACGGCGACATATTCGTCGATGGTCCGACCGGCAACGTTGACAAAAACCGCCGGTGAGAAATTCTCAAGCACGGGCAGTTTCTCCTCGATGAATTTGTCTAAGCCTACGTTCGCCAGTCCGATCGCGTTGAGCATCCCCGAATCGGTTTCGACAATCCGCGGCGTAGCGTTGCCTTTTCTCGGATTAAGCGTGATACTCTTGGTAATAAAACCCCCGAGACAGTTGACATCCATGAACTCACTCAGCTCGTCGGCATACCCGCAAGTCCCCGAAACCGTAAACACCGGATTGCTTAGCCTCAATCCGGCAAAATCAACTGAAATATCAACGTCCTGTTTCATACAAATCTTCTTGTTCTGTTAGAAGCTTTCACACAACGTCATTGCGAGG
>DAOVMB010000163.1 GCA_030630905.1 Sedimentisphaerales bacterium | reverse complement strand
GGTTCTGTTATGCCCTGACCGGCCCATGCCAATTGGCTGATTTGTGAGCGATTAACCGGTTCGCTGCTGAACTGTCGTACACTTCGTCGCCTGGCCAATGCCTCCTCGAGGGTGAGAGTCCCTCTCAGATTAGGGTCTGTTAGCTGGATTATCATTTGTGGCGCAATTCGGGATCTGCTGCGCCCGAGACAAAGCGTTGCGAAACAAGCTAAAATTATTGTGAGAATTGTTAAGCGTTTCATTTTCTTAATCCTCCAAAATAAGTTTTTAAGCGGAAGTTTACAATCTGTATATTTATATTATACACTCAATTCCGGATTTCCCAGATTAAACTTTCTTTTTAGGGCATAACTTCGTATATTTTTCCTCGCATCGGTTGCTCTTATAGGTGGTTTCAATGACTTTATCGTACCAACAGAAGATAGCGGCATGCGTATTGGCTCTTTACTGGCCGGCGCTGTTTATACTTGCACACATCCCAATCCCGCATGTCGTTCAGGAGGCCGATGTCTCAGATAAGAGCCTTCATTTTCTGGCGTATTTGATTCTGACTTTTTTGATTTGGTCCACTGTCAGTGGCGATCGAAAAGTGAAATGGCGCCGGGCCTCGCCCTGGTTGGTGTTATTTGTGATACTTGTGTATGGGATTCTTGACGAGTGGCTTCAGAGCTATGTGGCGGGGCGTAGCTGTGATGTTCGGGATTTTTTCATGGACCTGGCGGGTGCGCTTGCAGGCTTAATTCTTTCCTCATTTCTTACGTTTTGGCTGGCGGCGCTTTTTGTGGCCGCCATTTTCATCTTCGGTATCACTAATGTCGCACGAGCAAACGTGGCCGACTTACTCCCTGTCATGAGTGCGTTTTTCTATCTGTTTGCCTATGCGGTTTTGACTACGCTTTGGCTCCAATGTCTGGAGCATTATTTGCCGAGACTCCGCCTGCAACGGATCACGATAAAATGGGTGATTCTCGCGTTGGCGGTGCCGGCTTTCCTGCTATTGACTGTGAAACTGGCTTCCGTGATTCTCAATCGGACGTTTATCGTGCGGGATATGCTCATTTCTGCTGCGGGAATCGGAGTTGTGGTTGTCGCGGTTTGCCTGGTGCCGTTATTTCGCAGGACAGCAAGATGATCGACGTATTCTTAGCCTTGATACTGACAGTAGCGACCAGCCAGCTTCCGCCGAGAGAACCGATCAAGTCCTTGTCTGTGCAGGGTCGATACGTTGCCATCAACGACCGGCCCACCTTCCTCGTCGGCCAGATGAGCTACGAATTCGCCAGAGGGCGAACAACGGAAGACATTGGCAAGATCCTCGATGTCATGATGGTTCCTTCCGGCATGAACCTGGTCATGGGTGATTTGGGAGTGATTTACTGGGGAGCCTGGAACAACATGGTGAACGTTCGCAAGGGGCGGGAGGAGTTATTTTGCCCGCCGCGCTATCCCTGGAAACGCATTGGCCAGGGGCAAACCACCTGGGGAGGTCCTCGTTTCGATCTTGATCAATTTGATCCGGCCTATTTCGATCTATTGCGCGGCCGACTCAAACTGATCGGCGAGCGCGGTATCGTGCCGGTCGTGGGGATCTTTAGTGAGCACGCGATCGACCATCCGCTGCATTGGCGCGGTCATCCGTTTCATCCACAAAACAATATTAACGACCTGGGATTGCCAGAACGTGATGCTATTCCTGAGTATTTCGAGAATAAGCTGGCCCTGAAATACCAGGAAGCGTACGTTCGCAAACTTCTGGAGACGATCAAGGATACCCATTTCATCTTACATCCTTTCGGCGAGACAAAGCGGGCGCCCACGTCATATTTCAATTACTGGCTGCGTCTTTTCGAGGAGCACGAGCGCAAAACCGGCCGGAAAATGCTGGTGTGCATATCTGGTGCGTCGGAGGTGCTTGACCGGCTCGCGAACGACCCGGCGGTGGACTTGATTGACGTGTACTGCTACCACACAGTGTACGACGGGCGTCAGGTCAACGTGCCGGATGGAGATAAGGGCATAAGACGAACGATCGCCGAAGCGTGGGAAAAGTATCGCAAGCCGGTCGGAAAACTCTACTTCAATTACGGCTATCCCTATGCCGACCCAACGTCGCCCTGGGCCGATTCTAAGACTGGCACCCAGGGGGGCGGGCCGAGGACCGCAGCCCGGGATGCACTGTGGACGGTACATAATAGCGGCGGATTCGGCATTTACTTCAAAATGGCCTAGGCCCGCGGCCGGGGTGAATATATGAAACCTGATGTCTGGTCGGAATATATACGAGAGTTTTGGCAAACGCTCGGCTCGAAGAGTGCAGAGCGACCTGAGATCCGCGTATCGAACTAAATAGGATACGGTGCAAGAAAGGAACGTTTATGCAAAACACAATCAACTCTAAGCGATCTTCTCTCGCTTGCAGTTACACGACACAAGTCATCTGGCTTCTTCTTATCTTGATGGGATTCGCGCCTGCCTCGGCGTCGCCGATAGAAGAAGCGAAGCTCTGGGAGCCGGTGACGTGGACGTTCCAAAATCCAAGCTGCACCGGCAATCCGTTTGACCTCGTCGCCCAAGCGACTTTCACTCACGCACCCGGCGGCGAGAAAATCCGGACGGAACTTTTCTACGATGGCGACGACGCCTGGAAACTGCGCTTCACGGGGATACACATAGGGCAGTGGAGCTTTGTCACCAAAAGCACCGATCCTGAGTTGAACGGCTTGAGAGGAAAGCTCGAAATCCGTCCGAATCCCGGCGTGGCGGGTTTCATGACGAACTACGGCAGCAAGTGGGGACGACTGGGAATCGACCGGGCTTTCGTGCCGCAATATGTGATGTACTGTGATCCACTAACGCTGTACCGGAATCCGGATCGCATTGATGCCGATATTCACACGTTCTTCGTCGAGCACGGCTTCAATGGTTTTCACCTCACCGTTGTCTGCCGCTGGTTCGACCTTGAGAAGCTCCGCTATAACGAAATCGCCTCCTCCTCTCCAAATCCCGATCCGCGCACGTTTGAGGTGCTTGAATTGCTCATCCGGAAGGTCCATGCGGCGGGCGGCATCGTGCACATCTGGGCCTGGGGCGATGAGCAACGCAGAATGACGCCGAAAAAGTGGGGTCTCAACAGCGAGGTGGATCGCCGGTTGCAGCGGTACATCTGCGCCCGGCTCGGTCCGCTACCCGGTTGGTCAATGGGCTACGGCTTCGATCTACAGGAGTGGGTGAAGGAAAACGACCTGCGCGCCTGGCACGAATATATGCACCGCCATCTCGGCTGGTTCCATTTTCTCGGTGGGCGAGCACCGGACCTTACCCAGATATACGACGGTCTGGATTATTCTTCTTACCAGCAGCATCGACCCGATTACGACGTCTACGTCAAGGCTATAAACCAGTACCCCGACAAACCCACGTTTCTGGAGGACCGCTTCCGCGTTCGAAAGAACGTTTATCCGAAGAAGGATTATGATTTTGACATGATCCGCCGGGGCCTGTGGCACTCGACGATGGCCGGCGGAGCGGCAAACATCTGGGGTAACCTGTTGGATCCGCGCACGGACGGTATGTCACATCCATTTCCCAACAAGGACCAAATTCTCACCTGGTCGCGGTTTTGGAATGACCGGTTCCGGAAAGAATTAGTGCGTGACAACAGTCTTGCCGACGGCGTGTGCCTCAAGGTCCCGGGTGAGCTGCTCGTTTTCTACAAGGAGGACGCCGGCTCGGTCCGGATGGATCTAAGTGGATTGAAAGAGCCGATTCAAGGAATCGCGGTGGATACCTGCGGGCGTTATGAGGAAATCGAAATTGCTGGCTTGAGAGCCAAGCCCCACCAAACCTTCAAAGCTCCTCGTCGCTCAGATTGGGCGATTGTAGCCCGGACCATCGTTTCCAATGTGGGAGCAGGGAGCTAAAATATTATTGCGGCCCGTAAGATCTGTAGGGCAAGTCGATCGGATATTCCCTGATCATTTCCGCATAATCGTCGAGCCAATAAGCGTCCGGATTACTCTCGAATATCAAGAACCGTCCGCTGTCGGCATCTTCGGCGGCCCTGTGATATTTGAAATAGACAAAGTCTTCCGTCCTGCCGACGATTTCGATCTTGCCGGTCGAGTGTGACATGACAAACCGGACGCGTTTTGCCAGGCCGGAGACAAAGGCTTTTGCCTGCTCCACAATTTCGTACCCCTGCTCGATAGGGACCGTATAGGCTTTATTGCCCAGTGCAGGGCGACACTGGAAAATATAGTAGGGAACCGCACCAATAAAGGACAATTTGGCCAGCAGTTCCGCCATGACCTCGGGTTTATCATTGACGCCTCTTATGAGCGGCATCTGGTTGGCTATCAGCGCGCCGGCTTTCTGCAGCAGGCCGACCGCCTTGACCGCAATATCTGTCAATTCCCGCGGGTGGATGAAGTGAGTCATGATATATATTCTCTTCTGCTCGGTGCTGTACTTTTTTATTATCTCGGGCAGAGCGGGATCTCCGACGATCCGAGAGGGATTGAACGCCGGTATCTTTGTCCCGATACGAATTATCTGTACGTGTTCGATGTTCCTCAGTTCCCGGATAATATTCTCAAGTTTTGAAGGTTTGAGTACAAGCGGATCGCCTCCGGTCAAAAGCACATTGGTAATCTCGTGATGCTGCTTTATGTATTGTATCGCCGCCGGAAGGTCTCGCAGGTATTCGTTCTGCGGGTTGATGAAGACGCGCTTACGGAAACAGTACCGGCAGATCCCGTCGCACACATTACTAACCAGCAGAAGCACCGTGGAAGGATATTTATGCTCGAGCCCGGGCATCACGCAATAGGTTTTCTCGTCCGACGGATCAAGCCGGCCCCATTCGTCAAGCTCCTGCAGGTTGGGGATGATCAGCCTTCGGATCGGATCGTCAGGGTCGTCCCAATCGATAAGCGACAAATAATAGTCGTTGCTGCGAAAAGCAAACTCGTCGGTCACCTGCTTGAGTTCGGCTTTTTCGGCAGGACTTAAGTGCTCCAACTGTTCTATTTTTGTCAGATATTTCATGTTATTCTCGTCCTTGATACTCGGCATGTATCGCGTATTCAAGGTTTCATACCTCGGGTGGATTCGGTTTGCGAGTATCTTTTTTCATAGATTCCCTTTCGGCTGAAAACGTGGGCAATAGTTGCCACTACGATCCTCACATCGGCTGAGAAGCTTGCTGTTTCCACGTATTTAACATCGAGTTCAAGTTTTTCTTCACGCGTTATTTCTCCCCGTCCGGATATTTGTGCCAGACCAGTCAAACCGGGCTTTACAAGCAGCCGTTTTTTCTGCCGTCCGCTCCATTCAGTTATCTGCGAAAGGTACAGCGGCCGGGGTCCGACAACGCTCATATCTCCCTTTAATATATTAAACAATTGCGGCAGTTCGTCAAGGGAATATTCGCGTAAAATTCGTCCGGCTTTTGTCAGCCTGGGATCCCGGCCGGATTTCGGACTTGGCCCAAAAGGGTCAGCGTCGATGGTCATCGTGCGAAACTTGTAAAACACGAACGGATTGCCGTTTTTGCCCGCCCTTTGTTGTTTGAATACGGCAGGCCCTTTGCTGCTAATCTTTATCGCTATGACGATTAATACCAAAATCGGCCAGAGAAGAATCAATGACGATAACGATATGATAATATCAAGTCCGCGTTTTAGAATCTTGAAAAAACTCATACAAATAGTTTACACGGATACAACCTTAACGTCAATGCTGGAGTGATTGGCCTGGACAGGTTCAAGGACATCCGATAGACTAAAGAAAATCTATTTGTGCTTCCGTGCTCGGGAATTCTTCAGATAAAGGACAAGAATATGCTGGATAATCTCATAGGTCCCGAAAGGCCCATAAGCTGGGTCCTGCAATTCTGGCCTGTGCTCGTATTTTCATTTGTCTCGGCATTCGTTGCTACGTGGCTGTGCAAGAACATTGCAATAAAGTTCGGCATTGTCGATAAGCCTGATCGTCTCGTAAAAACTCACAAAGCAAGTGTCGCCTATCTCGGTGGCGTAGGCATGCTTGTCGGATTAACCGCCGGCGTTCTTGCGGGTATTTATTATCTCCACGGCCGGCAACATCTGCCTTCAACTTTCACCTGGCTTTTTGGTGTTCTTGCAGGCGGCGCGATTGCTTGCTTCATCGGTCTGGTCGATGATATATTCGATATAAAACCTTACCAGAAGATACTGGGACAAATTGTTGCCGCTGTCATTCTCGTGGCCGTGGGGGTCAG
>DAOVMB010000207.1 GCA_030630905.1 Sedimentisphaerales bacterium | reverse complement strand
ACTCAACAGTCCCACACCCATCGCAAGCAATATTATAATCGCAACCACTGCCAGCGGTATAGCTGAACCACGTCTTTTTGATTTTAGCAGCTTTTTCATAATTCACCTCACCCTCATCCTTATAGAACAATTACTCTATTGGTTATGCGTAACCGCAGACGAGACTACGGTATTCGTCTGCGTGCCGTTATCGAGTGTAAGTGTCATTTGAGTTGACGTGCCGACCTGTTTGAAAGTGCAATTAATTACATTCCCACAGACAGTATCGACGCCCGAGGTTGCCCTTGGATCGAGTTGTCCGTACTCGAGATTCAGGTCGCCGTCAGACACATAGAAACGAGAATAGCGGTCAACTACAGCCGAAGAAGGGCTTGCGTAGGAATAGACCTCGATCCAGGCCCCGTCACCATCCACCAGGGACTGTCCTCTGCTTGCACTTCGCATTACAGCGTCAAACTTTTTCCTTGCAACATAGCCGTCGGTAACGACATCGGAGTTTAAACGATCATACATGTTGTTCCAACCGGTTTGACCGTCGACTATGACTACACCGATTGCAAGTCCGACAACAATCATAATTACCATCGTTATCATCAACTCGACAAGCGTAAAGCCCCTTGGGGCCTTGGTTCTTTTATTAATCATTATCGTCCTCATCTAATAAGTTTGAGTGTAGACTGTGAGCCCGAATGATTTGTCCACATTCTCAGTGTCTTCAATTCCCCGGCCCCGCTGCGCCCAGGCTACACTGACATTCAAGGCCCTCAATCCGGGTTGAACGTCTTTCCAGGACATAGTCGCGTAGTAGTTGACACTATCGGGATCATCGCTATCTAACACAACTGCGTAGTTTCCCAACAGGATAAAACCGTCCGGCGTTTCGTGGCCGTTCCAACTGCTCGCCGAAACTGTCATATCCGAACTGCCAAGCCCTATCGGATCAAGGGTCGGATCGCCCTTGATACCCCGCCAACTCTCGCCAAGCGCCAGTGCGACCCTGGCGGCGGTTGTATGCGCACTTGCTCTTCGCCCATCCAAAGCGGCAGCATATCTAAAAGTGGAAGTTCCGATAAGCGCTATTAACAGGATCACAACCGCAACCATTGTGCCCACTAACGACATACCCCGACGACATCTAATTTTGCTTGTCTTTAGAATCATTTTTCTCCTCCTTGCTGTAGAAAACAGCCCGGATATTGAAACGGTTATGCCCGTTTTAACCGTCAACGATAATATCTGAGACATCACTGTATTTGACTATTATCTGACGATATATTCTACGCACCTAACCAAACTCGATTGTCCTATAACTATACTTTTATAAACCTCCTGTTGAAAATTAAGCGCAGTCATTCCATTACCTGATTTTATCGACATAAACTGCTACGAGGTTTATTTGAAAACTGCTGCATTTACCCCCCTGATGGCAATCTAACAACAGCAATCCGCTGATTCGCTAACTGGGTTTGTTCATTACCATTTAAAGTATACGACAAAAAAGATCAAAAGCAAAATTTACGAACTTGTTTTTGATAGTGTCGCTAACCGGCAGTTTGCTGTTTATGGTCTTCCGCAGGTAGTACTTCCTTTTTCTCCTGCCCTTGTGGCGAAATCGCCGGTTTGCTTTTTGACGGCAACTCGGTAATAGGTATGGGGGCCTGGTACTGTTGGACGTGAAGTGGAACTGTTGCTTCGCTTTTTGGAGATAATTCAGAAATTGGAATGAGCGGCATCTCATTTTGTTCGGCTTGATCTGACTTGTCTCCGCCGGCCTCGGTGGTAAGAATAGCCTTTTGCACAGCCTGTTCTGCAGGTTCTTCCGTTAAGGATCGTACAAAAATAGAAGAATCGGACGCTTGCTCAACCCAGGCCAATCTCTCGCGAATCAATTCCAAAAGCGCCAGAAATAATCCAATCATCACAACACGATCGGTTTTGGACTCGAAAATGCGCTCAAAAGTCATCGGCCCCTCAGTCTGCAAACGGTGCAGAATCTCTATCTGGTACAAATCTATAGGCGTATCGTCCCTAATACTGCTTATATCACCAACGGTACCAGTAGCTCTACATATCGTATCGAAAGCCTCCAGCAAATCCCAGATGCTCACTTGCTCAATGTCAATCTCAGGTTCTGCGTCCGGTTTTAGCTTCTCGACAATAGTGCCGGGCCGTGGAAAACGCTCTTTTTGCTCGTCGGCGGCGGCGTTCAGTAGATTGGCGGCATCTTTGAACTTTTTGTATTCGAGGAGCTGGCGGATAAGCTCTCTGCGGGGGTCGGACAAATCATCATCTTGAAATTGATCAGGCTCAGCTTTTGGCAGGAGCATTGCTGATTTTATCTGCATTAACGTCGCGGCCATCACTAAAAAGTCACCTGCCAAATCAATATCAAGACTTTTGAGCAATTCAATGTAATGGATGTACTGGTTGGTTATCTTGGCGATGGGAATATCATAGATATCCACCTCTTCCTTGCGGACAAGATACAAAAGCAAATCCAGAGGCCCTGCAAATATTTCAAGATTGACGCGATAATCAGCCAATTTATTCCCTATCTTCTCAACCCAACAGCCTGGCGTGCCTTTTCGAGCGTTTCTCCGGCCACAGATTTTGCCCGCTCGGCACCGTTAGCAAGAACTTCTTTGACATAATCCATATTATTTTCAAGTTCGGCCCTTTTCTGCCGGTACGGCTTGAAATAGTCTATCATCAACTCAGCAAGGCGTTTCTTGGCCTGGCCATAGCCCAGACCACCGGCGCGATACTTATTTTCCCACTCACACAACTCATCGGAAGAGGCAACCAGCTTCAAGAGCGCGAAAACACTGCATTTGTCGGGATCCTTTGGCTCTTCGACCGGCAACGAATCGGTAACAACTTTCATGATCTTTTTTCTGACACTGGCTTCCGGCTCGAATATTTCAATAGTATTTCCATAGCTCTTGCTCATTTTTCTCCCGTCGATACCTGGGACGATGGCAACAGATTCGATGATGTGCTCCCTGGGTACGGTGAAAATTTCGCCGTAAACATTGTTGAATCGGATGGCAATGTCGCGAGTCACCTCGATGTGTTGTTTCTGGTCGGCACCGACGGGGACAAGGTCGCTCCGGTAAATCAGGATGTCCGCCGCCTGCAGAACCGGGTAAGCAAACAGGCCGTGATTAGGACTCAGACCCTGAGCAACTTTGTCCTTGTAGCTTGTGCATCGCTGTAATAGCCCCATTGGGGTTACACAGGACAGCAGCCAGGTAAGCTCCGTAACTTCCGGTACATCTGATTGGCGCCAGAAGATTGTCTTTTCGATGTCGAGACCTAAAGCAATGTAATCCATCGCAACGCCAAGAGTAAGGCCGGCAACGTCATCAGGCACCGGATTGCTTGTAAGAGCGTGATAGTCGGCGATGAAATAAAAGCACTTGTGCTCTGCCTGGAGTTGCAGGTGCTGACGCATGGCACCGAAAAAGTTCCCTATATGAAGTTTGCCGGATGGCTGTATGCCCGAAAGTACCCTCAAACTAACCTCCTGATATTAAAAGCTGAATAACTTAATTTCAAAACATAAACAACAATAGCCGTAAATAACGCGATTAGGCACGAATGTCAAGAATTTAGAATCAAGAATATAACGTACAGAATTGAAAATTACTACAGAAACACTACACAAGCGTATAACCGTCCATATAATTTACACACCTTCAGCACTAAGGCCCCAAGCTGGGCCAAGAGTTAAGCAGGCAAACGCCCCCCGCAAAGATAAGGCACTACATCAAAGTCACTTCTGTAGAACCAGCCTTGCAACTTACGATCTGCCAAGAGACTTCATGTATTTCTTCGATTTGCGAAGTCCCATTCTGGAAGCTTTCTTCTTTACCGCATCGGTTGGGCGTTTGAGTTTCGCAGCTATTTTAGCAGTGGGATTACTCGGGAAAAGCTTCTTGAGCAGACTCAACTCGCTCTTTGACCATAAACCTTTGATGAGTTTCTTTTTTGCCATTGCGTATCCCTTTCGAATTAAATGGACTCATGGCTTGCTACGCGCTTTGTAGTATTTTAATAAGTGACACGACAACCATCAAACCTTTTTTACTTTTCTCAATAAAAAAAATGTTTTTTTTTACCTCCGTTTACCTTTTGTGCAAGAAATGATGCCGGCAGGACGTGACTTTCGTCCCGATCTGCTTACTGAAACATTCCATGACACATTGTTTAAGTAACGAATACTCCGCAATCTATACAATCATCCATTCACTTGATCAGTTTCCTGCAATCATTTTCTGTATCTTCCAGAATCGGATTTCATTGCCTTCTATTGCCCATTATGCGCCTAAGAGCCATAGATGTTTAATTATAACTTAACCCAACCTGTCAATATGCCTGCCTATATTCCCCATACCACCCAAACCCATGGCCCGCCTGAGAATTTGCATATTATCAATTACGACAAAATATGTCAGTCATCCCTGTGTACAGACCAACCAGCACTTTTTCAGATGATTTTTCATCTTATGATCGAATCGCTATAGATGCCGGACCAAAAGAATTGCAAGTGCCTTTGTACAAAATGGTTGTGAATCTGTATTGAAAAAACCTACAGTTTTTCCGGAATATTGCCGATTCCAATTAAAAGGCATCTTGAATGATAAGTTCTGGTTCTTTCAGGCCCTACTATCAGAGTAGGCCATTTTTATTTGATGCCCTCATAAGTCATGAATTTACAGATCGGTCAGCTTAAATAATTATGCTTGACCATCATATAGATACATATTAATATCGCCGTGATTGTAAGAATCTGCGAACTGGATTGCTAATGGTGTAAAACTGATAACTTAGCTTATATAGGAGCACAGCAATGAAATCAATAAAGATACAGCTAAATGAGAATGACATTCCTCGACAATGGTATAACCTGGCAGCAAACTTACCTCCGCCATGGCTTCGGCTACTTGTAGAAACTTCTCGCAAATTAAAGTCGGTTAGTCTGAGTAATTAACTTAAGGAGAATCAAATGGATAAGAGAACAAAATTTACGCTTGATGAAAATGAAATACCTACCCAGTGGTATAATATCTTGGCAGATTTCCCTGAGCCGCTGCCGCCAATTTTGCATCCTGGCACCGGAAATCCAGTAGGCCCAGACGATTTGGCTCCACTGTTTCCTATGGAATTAATCAAGCAGGAAGTGAGCACTGAGCGCTGGATTGACATCCCTGAGGAAGTCCGGGATATTTATCGACTATGGAGGCCAACCACACTATTTCGGGCGCACAGACTGGAGAAAGCCTTGGATACTCCAGCTAAAATTTTCTACAAATATGAGGGCACAAGCCCCCCTGGAAGCCACAAGCCTAACACCGCTGTAGCTCAGGCCTATTACAGTAAAACGGAGGGCGTCAAGCGCATCACTACCGAGACCGGAGCCGGTCAGTGGGGAAGTGCCCTATCTT
>DAOVMB010000271.1 GCA_030630905.1 Sedimentisphaerales bacterium | reverse complement strand
CAGGTGCGAATCGTGCGAATGATGTCACCCTCCATAATCTGAGCATGATAGATGTCATAAAGAATCTTGACACTCTCTGAGCCGACTTTCTTGCAAACCTTGACGCCCCAGGACATGTTATCGAACATGTAATCCTTGTGATTGACCTTGCTGTTGAGATATTCGAGACAGATGGTGACGCCTTTCTTTTCCGCATATCCGGCAATTTTCTTCAAAGCGGTGACCGAGTTTTCAACACCTACATCGTCGGGCATGCCTTTGCGGTTGCCGGGAAAGCTAATCACGTTCGGATATTTATACTCGGCGGCTGCATCTATTGCCGTGCGAATTTTCGCCAGGCATTCCTCATGGTTCTCTTTTCTGTTGATCCCCTTCGTCAAGCCATGCGTGTTAACCATCGAGCAGGCAAGGCCGTGTTTTTTCAGGGTAGGAAAGTCATTCGGCCCGAGCAAATCGATTGCCTTGAGGCCCATCTTCTTGCCGATTACACACATCTCTTCGACCGAGAACTTGCCATAGCACCACTTGCTGACAGATTGGTTAATGCGACCTTTCTTGACGATTCGTTCGACGTTGTCTGCGGTAATGGCCTGACCGGTGCGAGCCACTGTGCCGGCAATAGTCCCCGCAGCAGCGATTAGAGAACTACTGCGGATAAAGGTTCGCCGTGAAAGTTTATTGTGTTTCATTATTATCTCCTTATCAATATCAGACGTTCAACTGTTTTTTGAGTTCATTAACAAGTTCTATGACTTTGGCTGTCGCATCCTCGACGCTGACCTTGCTGCTTTCGGACTCAGATCGCAGCTTTACCTCGACATTACCTTCGGCGAGTGACCTTTGGCCGACAGTCACCCTTACGGGAATACCGATCAAATCGGCATCTTTAAACTTCACTCCACCTCGCATGGACCTGTCATCCAGCAATACATCAATACCTTTGCCAAGCAACTGCTTATATATGTTGCCGGCGACCCGGGCAACTTCATCATTATCCTGATTTACAGAAGTAATAATAACCTCGCAGGGAGCAATGCTGATCGGCCAGATAATGCCGTTCTTGTCATTGCCAAGCTCGATAGCCGAAGCAAAGATTCGATTTATACCAATCCCATAGCAGCCCATAATACAGGGCTTTTCATTCCCTTCTTCATCGAGAAACTTTGCTCCGAGTTTTTTGCTGTATTTTGTTCCAAGCTTAAAGACCTGCCCAACCTCGATACCCTTCTTAAAGAGCAGTTTTTTGCCGCTATGTGTATCCCCCTGTCCAGCGAACCTGATATCGGCAACAGTAACATTCTCACCTTCAAGCGGAAAATCTCTGCCGGGTACTACATTTTTAATATGATAGTCGGTCTTATTGGCCCCGGCAATACCTACTGCCATCGCGGTTACAGCGTAGTCGATAATCATTTTCGAGACCTTATCGGCTATGCCCATCGGCCCTGCAAAGCCAACTTTGGCGCCGGTTACTTCTTCGATTACCAGCTCGCTTGCCAGGTCTATATGCTCGCCGCCGATGATTTGCGTCAATTTCTCGGGATTTAACCCATGGTCGCCGCGTACAAGAACGGCAACTGTCCGTTCTCCGACACTGTAAATCAGCGTCTTAATCATATCGTTCGGCCGGGACCCAAGAAAACCGCAGACCGCTTCAATGGTGCCGACATTTGGAGTGTGAACTTCTTCTGCCGGCGGTATTTCTGCATTAGCTTCTTCTTTCGGCAGCGCATCCACTTCTGCTCTTTCGAGGTTTGCCGCATAGGAGCCGTCTTCAGTGTATACGATTGTGTCCTCGCCGGATTCGCAGGGTACGGTGAATTGATGCGAGCCTGAGCCGCCCATCTCGCCGGATTCGGCCTCGACAATTACGTATTCAAGGCCGCAGCGTTTGAAAACCCTGCAATATGCATCGTACATTGCCCGATATGATTTATCGAGGCTTTCCAGATCGACATCGAAGCTATAGGCGTCCTTCATTATAAATTCACGGGACCGAATAGCACCAAATCGCGGCCGAAACTCATCACGGAATTTCGAGCTTATCTGATAAATGTTAATCGGTAACTGCTTATACGATTTTACCTCGCCGGCTATTAGAGTTGTAAAGACCTCCTCGGCGGTTGGGCCGAGTACGTTCATCCTTCCGTGACGGTCCTCGAAGCGGAACATAGTCGGGCCATAGTCAACACTGCGGCCGGTTCTATCCCATAGCTCAAGCGGCTGCATGGACGGCACGAGAATCTCCTGGGCGCCGGCTTTGTTCATTTCCTCACGGACGATTGCGATAATCTTGAGCAGGCTGCGCCAGCCGAGCGGCAGGTAAGTATATGTTCCGCTGGCGACCTTGCGGCATAAACCCGCACGAATCATCAATTGATGGCTGGCTACTTCCGCATCGGCAGGAATTTCTTTAACCGTAGGTATGAACATCCGGCTGTATCTCATATTTCGTCCCTTATGGCCTGTGAATCATGGATCGTCTTGTTATTAATTCCATACTCGGTACGTTTAGTGCGATTTATAGTCCAAAAGACAAAGCTTTGCAAGGATATTTCACTTCCAGCGGAGAACACCGAGCAACAAGCGGGAATTTGTGACTATTTTTCCTTGCAATATCATCGCAGCGAGTATAAAGTGTGTGCCAATCGATTTTTATTTTGCTTAAAATCAGGGCGATTAGCTCAGTTGGTAGAGCAGCTGACTCTTAATCAGCAGGTCGAAGGTTCGAGCCCTTCATCGCTCATTGTATTGCATGGGCATGACCCCTCTTGGGACGTTAACAATAAAACACCAGCTGATAAAAACAGGACAGCTAAAATAATCCTCTAAAACCTAATCAGCTAAGTTCGAATCCGCATAGCGACTATCTGTTGCTCCGATTTTGCATAATTTATTACTAAAACGAGTGTAAATTCGTGGACAGTTCTTCCAAATGTTTTTTTGCATTTTTGAGGGACTTAATGATTTGATCAATTTGCCGGCAGCCTTTGCCGTTCCAAAGCCAGTTAAGGATTCTTTCGATTCGGACCTTATCTAATTTACGCCAGTCACCGAAGCACAAATCGTCAGGCAGATTATATTCATTAGCTTTTTGAAGCAGGACTGTGATGCCGGCCATTGCCCCTAATGCCATATTCTTGGGCTCAATGCCATATTCCAAGGCAAGTTGCATAGTGCCGAATATTCGTCCGTCCATTTCGAGTTTACGCACCACGTCACGTGTAACTCTGGCGATTGTATCGCCCAGGCACGGATTGGTCATTCGTACGAGCAGGTCTTCGGCGTAATCCTTGAATCCGGCTTCGGTAAAAAGCCCATCTCCGAGGTGGGCATACTTTTTTATCAGTGCCGCTCCGGACTCCTTCAAAAAAGCTTCTCTGCCGATTTGCATAACGACCTTGTCATCCTTGAGTTCGGTCATCGACTTGGCTCTCTTCACAGCACCGATAAAACCAAGCAGCGAATGTATTGCATTATGGCCGTACAGCTTGGCTTCTTCGAAAGGTAATAGATCGTCTTTTTCGATGAAAACTTTTATGCCGGGCTTAAAACCGACAATCTGCGTTCTACTTACCAGGATTCGGTTGAACTGCTCGACCAGAAAGGCTCGCTTGAGACCTGGGGCTATGGTCTTGAGTTTCAATTCGGCAATCTCAGCATGGTCTGTAACGACTCTGCTCATTTTGCCGATTACCGTGTTGAGAAATTGCACCTTTACTTGTGACGGTGCAGCGTTTTTTCCGCTAACGGCTTTTTCCAATATCTCTGCCGCATGATTATTGTTTTCCGCGGTATAAATGATCGTAGCTTTGGCGCTGTTGTTTCCTATGCCCTCGGCTATCAGTGAAACAACACTGTTGGGCTCGCCGGCTCCATAGAAACTGACAGACGGCAGACAGGTAACGATTTCCGTTGACTGCGTTAGGACTTCGAGGAGAATTTGCCTATCCGCAGTAACTTTCGGATTCAGCAGCTCCATATTGTCAATTCGCAGCGTTTCTATGCCGTCGGCTTTGGCGACATTTACATAATAGCTGCCCTTGTTGGCCCTGACGGCGTCAACCAAATCAGTATCGATCTCCGCTATGACAATCCGCGAAAAGTTGCCGCTTTGAAATGCCTCCTTGGCAAACAACCCGCTCTGGATCGGTCCAAATCCGAAACCGGTAAATACATGCTCGGCCTTCATTACTGACCTGCAGCCTTTAAGAACTCATTGATTTGTTTTCTGTCCGTTAGAATCTTCATTTCCAGATCGTAGGTTTTACTCTTCCCCGGAGCGATATAGATAAGTTTTTTCTGCTTTCGAGCATTGGCCTGACCAATCGGAGGATTGGTCCCAGGTTCCAGAGCCGTCACATACTCGCCGGGCCCCCAGTGCTGCCAATTGCTCAGCCACGGCAGTTGCTTCTTTTTGTACTTCAGAACAAGCGCCAGGCCAAGCTTTCGATTATATAGGCCGGCATTGCACATCCCCTTCTTATCGGCAGCCACATCGATAAAAGCGCAGCCTTCGCCTCCACCTCGGTGACTATCGAGCGGCTTAGAACACTTTCGAAAATTGCGTTTGCTGTTGAAGATCGCGTTATCCATATCCAGCCCGCGCGAAGCCCAGTTGCCTTTGCATATGATTTCGGTTCCTT
>DAOVMB010000518.1 GCA_030630905.1 Sedimentisphaerales bacterium | reverse complement strand
TATGTGACATTGGCCCGATGCCTTGGGGCGATGGCATCGTCGATGTCCAGGACCTGATCGTCCTTGCTGAGCATTTGTTTGATGAAGTTTTCCCAATAGAACTAATTGCATACTGGAAGCTGGATGAGGTAGAAGGTATCGTCGCTCACAATATCGTTGGAGATAAAGATGGTTTTCTCTTAGGCGATCCGGTATGGCGACCTGTCGAGGGTAAGAGAGATGGCGCTTTGGAATTCGACGGAATTGATGACCATATTATCTCAGATTCTGTTCTTAATCCAACAGACGGACCTTTCAGCGTGTTTGCGTGGATTAAGGGCGGTGCGCCCGGACAGGTAATTATCTCACAGGCCGATGGAGCCGGTACAGGCGAGATATGGCTGGGTATGACAGCATCAGATGGAAGTCTGATGACCGGTTTAGTTCCGCCTCCGCGTGGCAGGTCTATTCCACAGCCGCTGCAATCGCAATCCGTAATCACCGATGGTCAGTGGCATCACGTCGGATTTGTCTGGGACGGTGCCTACCGATCTCTTTACGTGGACTGCACAGAAATCGCAAGGGATACCCAGGCTCTGACTCTCGCCCCGCTGAAGTATTCGGATGGCGGCCTGTATATTGGTGCCTCAAAAGACCTTGATACAGCATCTTTCTTCTCCGGCTTGATTGATGATGTTCGCATCTACAACGTGGCCCTGGCCCCAGAGCAAATCGCGGCCATGGCACAGTAGGCCATGCGTCGAAGGCATCTATTGTGTCGCGGGCTTCCAGCCCGCGATTCGAGGGCGGGACGCCCTCGACACCTGGATGCCTTCGTCTCGCGGGCAGGATGCCCGCGATACAAAACAAAACGGCAAGGATGCTCAAAGGGCTGGCAGCTTGAGAAACTGTCGGCCTTTTTATACTTTAGGGACAATTAAAAGGCTACAGTACATTTTTCGATGCGTTGTGCTTGATAATGATAGGTTTTAATAGAGGACAGCGGCTGGGCTGAATTACTGCGGAGCTTTGGGGCGCAGAGATCGGCTGGAATAAGTATGGTGGCCCCGGGATTTTTCGTCGTTGGGCGGCCTACATCTTCGTCGCCGTAATTGTCCTTTACGCCTGGGCGGCATGGTATAATGTATGGGGATGCGATTTATATTATCCGAGACTGCTTGACTGGCTCGACCATCTGCCGTGATGAGCGGCGGGAATCAAAGGCGGAGCCATCCCCAAGCTATCGCTTGAGGCTGCCACCCGGTCGTTTATGGGAGAACAAAATGGAGCAAAAAAATTATAATAGCGATGAGATTAAAAATATAAAAACTAAGGCGGTGTTCTTTATTTGGATTTTGCCGATACTGCTTCTCGTTCTTTTGACGGGAATTACAGTGGGGCACGGGAACTAATTCCAGTTGGTAAAAAAGGGCTGTGGGCGATAAGTGCCCACAGCCCGGATTTGAAATTTTATAAATGTTACTAAGTTACTACGGACAATTCTCAAGCCAATCGGATACGTAAGCGGCCAGGTCGTTCATGTCGATTTTTCCGTCGCCGTTATAATCTTCGCATATCGAGCAAGTGATATCCGAGGTGAAGTAGTAATCTTCCGTTTCGCCAATCTCGTATTTTGCCTGTGGTCCGGAGCCGCCATTGCCTTTCGCTCCGGGATTACTGCCGCCCCTCCAGGGCTGGCCTGAAAGAGTGATTCTCATCCAGATCTCTTCGGTGCCGTTATTCGGATGCCAGGGCATGATCGCCGGCGTGGTAATCCGGTTGATTCCTACCGGCAGATTGAAAAGGAACTGGTTCTGTACCGCCCACTCCGGCGCGGGACCGCGGGGACAATCAAGAGTATCGTCCCAGTCGCCATCCCGGTTCCAGTCGATCCAGACATTTACCCAAAGATCGGTGTCCGGCTCGATAACATTGACAGTATAGTCAAACGTGGACCAGCGGCAATTCGGCAGACTGAGCGGGAAGTCAACGCCGTCATCGCCCTGATCCCGGTCCGGCCTATCGGCTGGGGGCCTGATATTGTTGACGCCATCCTCGTCGGGGCCGGTGTCGGCTTCGGTTTCCCGAGTGATCTTTTTGCCCAGAAATGCCACTGCCTGAGCGTTCACATGGACCGGTCCGTAAGGCCCGGCACCGGTGCCATCGTTATAAACAGTGGGGTAATGGGCCTGGACAACAACCGGCAACATTCCCTGCGAGGGGTATGCCATCATAGCAACGCCGTAGTTGTTAGTGCTGTCCGGAGCGTCGCCAAGGTCCGGTTTATTCGGAACCACGACTCCCTCGCAACTAATACTCAGCAGACCTTCGCCGGTTTCATTGGCGTAGCCCCCAATCTCGATCAGGTACTGGCTGCCGGCGGTCGCGGCAAAGGTGATCTCCGACTGATAAGTGTTGCCGGCATCATCGTTGCATTCGATCAGATCCTCCGAAGCCGGATAGCATTCGCACCCGTCATAGACGGCGAGCATCGTATCGTAGCTGCTGCCAGCCAGGCTGACGGTGACATCACCCGTGCACGAGGCAATATAGCAGTACCAGATATTCGGACTTCTCATGCAGAGGCCCAAGCC
>DAOVMB010000167.1 GCA_030630905.1 Sedimentisphaerales bacterium | reverse complement strand
GGAGATATCGATGGTGACGGTGACGACGATATCTTATGCAATCACTGGTCCCTGGTAAAAGGCCAGGGTATGACATGGCTTGAGCACATCGACAGAGAGCCATGGTTTGTAGAGCATGTCGTAGGCACACAGGGCGATGTACACGGCAACGGTTTAGGCGATATCAACGGCGACGGCAGAATCGATATTGTAACGCCAGTCGGCTGGTACGAGCAGCCCAGGCGTGCGACGGACACGCCCTGGAAGTTTCATGCCGACTATCGATTTGAGCCTGCCAAGAGCAAGGGCGGTGGCGCCTCGCACCCGATCTTCGTGCATGATGTCGATGAAGACGGCTTGAACGATATCATCATCGGCTCATCTCATGCTTATGGCCTGGCGTGGCTTGAGCAGATCGTTGACGGCGGCAAGCACACCTTTAAAACGCACTGGGCCGAAACTGAATTCAGCCAGTTTCATACGCTGGCCATGGGCGATCTGAACGGCGACGGCAAGGCGGATGTGGTCACGGGCAAGCGTCTTTTCGCCCACCACGGCGGCGATATCGGTGCTTTTGAGCCGTTGTATGCCTTCTGGTACGATATCGACGGCGGAAAATTCGAGCGGCATGTTCTATCCTTCAACCATCTGCCGTATTACCCCGACGAGGGCGGAATCAACCCGCCACCAAATTATGTAGTGAGCGTCGGGATGAAGCTCAATATCGCCGATATGGACAAAGACGGTCGGCAAGATGTGGTCATCGCGGGAAAAGGCGGCCTATACGTGTTCTATAACCACGGTTTTCCGCCTACGCCTCGGCACGCACATAAGCTTCCGCCGCATGAGACATATCCTACGTGGAGGACGTGGCCGCAATATAAGGTCTTGTTTAATACCAGGGACTTTACAGGCTGGAAAGTGCCGGAAGGCGACAACGGCCACTGGAAGGTTGTCGACGGCGTAATTGACTACGACGCGATGTCTGAGGCCAAAGGCAACAAGAGTCTTTGGACCGAAGAATCGTTCGGGGATTACACCCTCCATGTCGAATGGCGGTTTAAACGCACCTCCGGCCTGTATCCGATGCCTACAATCCTGCCTGACGGATCATATAAGACCGATGCCGACGGCAACGTGATTAAAACGCCAACGCCGAATGCTGATTCCGGCATACTCCTTCGTGGCACGACCGGAGGCCAGGCAAACCTGTGGTGCTGGCCGATAGGCTCAGGAGAGCTATGGTCGGTGCGAAACAATAAGAAACTAACGCCGGAACTCCGCGCTGCAGCCGTACCGAAAGTGCGAGCCGATAACCCAGTGGGCCAGTGGAACTCGATGGATGTCACTTTGGTAGGCGACCGAGTGACGATAATGCTAAACAGCAAGATTGTGATCGAGAATGCCCAAATACCCGACATTGCAGAGGAAGGTCCCATAGGTTTACAGCATCATGGAGGCATCGACAAAAGAACTGGCAAACATGGCCCGGCCTCCAGCCTGATTCAGTTTCGCAATATCTGGATAAAGCGTCTCTAAGCAGAAATCAAGTTTAAGATTAGCAAGGATTATTCAATATATGTTCGAAAGGAGTGATTCGACATGCGAAAGATACTGATAACGCTAACGGCAATAACGGTCTCTGCTGTCGTTTCGGGCTGCGCCGGTTCCCTTGAGGCTGCCGGTAAAAATAATGGCAGTTACAGACTTGCACCCGACAAATACGGAGTTATTCTCAAGGCCCCGAATGGAAAGACGGTGTTTCGTTACATGACCAGGAAACCCAAAAAGACGAATCTGGCGGCCAATAGCGTCTGTTGCTTTCATCCGCTCAACACACCTTCCGGGCAGCGATTAACGGACCTCGCCCCCGGCGATCACCATCATCATCGAGGCGTCTTCCTCGCCTGGCACTCAATGGCTTTTCGCGAGAAAGCCGATTTTTCACAGTTCGGCCCCACCGGTCCGACTTATGGCTGGAACATCAGCCGGGCTGACTTCTGGGGCTGGGGCGAATTCGCACCTACGCAAGACAGGATAATTGAGAACCGCAAAATCGACCTGGTCAAAACAGATGCCGACCAGGCCAAACTGGAGATTCAAAACGACTGGATCATCAAAGGCAGAACCATGATGACCGAAGTGACTTCCGCAACGGTAAGAGAGCAGAATGGCGCCTACATTATCGACCTCGGTTATCGACTCAAGCCGGCAACCGATTTGACTCTGGATCATACGGCCTTCGGCGGATTCTGCGTGCGAGCAAGAAACGATGGTGATTCCTGTTATGCCACCGCCGATGGAAAGGTCAAGCTGCCGGATCCTCATTATTCAGTGCCGGAGTTGAACTGGCCGGCCGAGAAGTGGTACGATTACACGATCAAGCTCAACAACGGCAAAACAATTGGTGTCGGTGTCATCGACCACCCGGACAATCCTCCTGCGACCTGGCACAATCCGCGTTACGTCTGGATGGTGAATCCGTGCATTGTCGCTGCCGAGCCTCTTAAAGTGAATAAGGGAAAGACGCTTAAACTTCGTTATCGTCTAGTCGTTCACGACGGCCCGATACCCGTAGAGTTGCTCAAGGAACTCTCGAGTCGATGGTAATGCTGCAGGAGTAGCATTCCAGGTTTTGGAGATCAAAAGTGACAAAAGCCAGAGAAATTTACATATTGCTCTTGTTCATACTTATCATCGGTTTGTGGTCGAGTGATGCCTGTTTCGGAGAGTTAATGATATATCCGCATCGCGGTTTTTCCGAGGTGTCTTTGGAAACCGGCGGCAAGAGTGTTAATCCCTATACGGATGTGATGTTTGAGGTTGTTTTTGAACGGCCCGATGGTTCGAAAGTGGCAGCCGACGGGTTCTATGATGGTGAGGGAATCTTCAAGGCCAGGGCCTACTGTGATATGATGGGTAGATGGCGATGGAGGTCTTCTTCCAACATCAAATATCTGGACAAGAAAAGCGGTGTGTTCGAAGTCAAGCCCTCATCACTCAAAGGCAAGCTCCGTCTGCACAAAAAAGACCGGCGTCAGTTTGCGTATGATAACGGGGAGTGGTTCCTGCATATAGGCGATACAGGGTATCGGTATGTAACGCAAACTGAGCCAAAGTGGAGAGAATACATAGACCAGGCAGCCAAAATGGGAGCTACGAAAATCAGGACGTGGTTCTGTCAGGGGCGGTCGGATGTTCAGGTTCTTTTCTCCAATGAGCGAAAAGAGTTGAACCTCGCATACTGGCAGGAAATCGACAGGCGTTTGAGGTATGCGTTCGAGAGGCACCCGCAAATAATCTTCGAGTTGATCCCATACGGTGAAGATACGGCAGAACTGCACAGGTATGATAGAAACGATGAGGGGGCGAAGCTAATAGCGCGCTATGCGCAAGCAAGGTTTTCGGCATTACCAAATATCTACTGGTGCATTTCGAATGACCGCGAGATTGTAACAGGAGGTAAGCTTACCGGCAGGAAGGTCCTTCGGGAAACAATCGACAAGATCGGAAAGGATATGGCGGCGAGGGAGCCATGGGGGACGCTGATAACGAATCATCAGAGCCGGTGGAAGGGATATGATTTTGTGGATGCTGCGTGGTCGGATATTATCACGCTCGAAGACCTTGACCAGGTCGAAGGGAAAATTTTCAAAGAATACTACGGCAAGCGGGCAGTTCCGATGGTTTTGGATGAGGATCGCTACGAACACTGGCGGAATCCAAAACACGACCGGTATTTCTTTCGACGGCTGATGTGGGCATCTCTTCTATCCGGCGGGCATGCCACATACGGCGGCCTGAAAACGTATGAACCTTATGACGGCAATACCGCGGGTATGCAGGGCTATTTCGATGCTATAGCCGCGGACAAGCTCGAGCACGGGGCGGATGACTTTGTACACATACATAAATTCTTCAAAGACAGTGGCCTGACGTTAGTAAACATGAAGCCCGACGATGCAATAGTTGGAAATGAGCCGGGACGATTCAAGTGCATCCGTGACGACAAGACATATATCGTCTATTTAGCCAATCCCGACAGCTCCAAACCGGGCGAGGCAAATGTTAGCTCTGGAATCGCGAATGTCGTGATTCGACTGCCGGAAAAAACCTTCACGGTAAGATGGTTCAATCCAAGAAGCGCCCGGTGGACAGACGGAAAGAACGTATCCGGAGGTAGGCAAAGACTGACGGTACCTGCCGGAGGCGATTGGATTCTTCTGTTGAGATCAGGGCGTTCGCCAGGCGCAAAAGGACCGTTAAGGATCCATCCGGAAAACCCAGGATATTTCACGGATGGGTCGGGCAAGGTGATCGACGTCAAACCGAAGTTCGACTTGACGCGATTCATTTAGCCGTACTGTGGGATGTTGAGCGTCTCGCCGTCCTTCAATGCTGACTGATGAGCTATAATACCCGGCACAGTCATCGCGAGGGCTTCATAGATGTTAACCAACGGTTGGCGATCTTCGAGTATTGACGTGATAAACTCATTTGATAAAAGTCCGTGGGATCCACCATGCCCGCCGGCAGGCATCCCCGGCGGAAGCGGCGGGCGTGAAGTATCGGGAAGTTCCTTCGCTGCACCGTGATATTCCATGCCGTCCATCCATCCTCGCTCGCCAAACACACGGCCCCTTTCAACAACAAGCTTGTGGATACCTTTACACATGAGCATTCGAGACGAGCCGCCCTCGCTGGTCTTGAACAGAGCGACCTCGTCCGTGAACGGGTTGCTGTACTTGTTGGCCCCAGGCTGATAAGCCGGGAATCCCGCATTAAAGCCGACACAAGATACGGAGGTGAATCGCTTGCCGGTCACGCCCACATAGTAAGCCGTAGAGTGTGTGGGGTACCACAGAGGCGGCATGCCGACTCGCCAGCCCTTGAATGATCCGATCGGCTTTGAATGATAGTGATAATACTCTCCCTCTGAGTAGATGATCCGACCGAATCCCCCGGCGTTGTATATCTGGCGCATGCCGTAACAGTCCGCTCTAAAGCAGCTCGTCTCGGCCATCATATATTTTAGACCGCTCTTTTGAACTGCCTCCAAAAGCCGATCAGCATCCTCAACCGATCCAAGCACCGCCGGTACAGCGGTCATTACATGCTTACCATGCTTGAGTACCTCTATGCAGTGTCGCGCATGGCTCGGCGCATCAGTTGCGACGAACACTGCCTCGATCTTAGGATCCTTCACTAACACTTCTAACGACTCGTATGATTTATCACACCGGCAGGCTTTCATCAGCCCCTGGCGCCGATCGGGAATCAGATCACTGACCGCAACAACCTCAACGTTCGGGTGGCCCTGAAAGCCAAATGCCGCCCCAAAACGGCATACGCCATAACCGACGATTCCGACTCGCACCTTTCGTTCGGAGACAGGCTTCCACGTGCCCTGATTGTGCTGGTCCTGGGCATTTACCACCTGCACTGAGAGACCGCCGGCCGCCAACGTCCCCAGCGAGACTTTACCCAGCCTCCCCAGGAAATCACGCCGATGAATAATATTTTCCGACATAAACTTACCTCCTTTTTTGGCCGATATTGTCCGCCAATTACAACGTCCCGAATGCTGCTTTTTTATTACACAAGAACAATCGCCTGAATTCTAACACGCACCTCCATATAAAAAAACTAAAAACGCCTTATATTTTCGACCATCAAGGATACAATAGCACGGCATGAAAACTTTGGCAGTCTGCTTTTTGTGAGGATATGAGAAATACCAGCAGATAACAATTAGAGGTTGAGAATGAAAATGAAATACAACGTCATCTTCTACATAGCCTGCATACTGATTTTATCCGGCGCCGTCTATGGGAAAGACTATTACGTTGCGCCAGCCGGCAGCGACAGTAATCCCGGCTCAAAGACCAGGCCCTTTGCTACTATAACCAGGGCACGCGATGCGATCCGAACAGCGGGCATTGCCGGGAAAGAACCGATTACCGTTCACCTGGCTGATGGGTATCACTTCCTGCCGGAAACGCTGACCTTCACGACCGTTGACTCCGGCAGCAAACGGTTCCCGGTGGTTTACCAGGCTGAAAACGAGGAGAAGGCGATTATCTCCGGCGCGGTTGAGCTTCGAGGGCTTGCATTTGAACTTTACCAGGAAGGCATTTTCAAAGCAAAAATAACGCAGAGTATCGTGTCGGATTGTGCGTTCGATCAGTTGTTCCTGGGTAATAGGATGCTGGACAT
>DAOVMB010000281.1 GCA_030630905.1 Sedimentisphaerales bacterium | reverse complement strand
ATTAGGGCAAATATTAGTTGCCGCGAGAGCAACAAGAACCGCTATTCCTGCCAATATTCCTGCGATAGTTACCGTTTTTGACATCTTAATCATTGTTATTACCTTTAACTTTATATATTTCTTTAGCCTTGTCTGTTGATTCAGATTAGTTATTCGACCAACGTCATTCCGTAGATGCAGAATGCAATGTAGTACGCAACTAACAGCAGGAGGAACAATACCATCAGCCAGAGTGCCAACATCGATCCCTGCGGATGACCACAATTACGGCAAAATAGACTATAACGGCTAATCTCTTTCTCACACGCTTTACAATTTTGAAGCATTGATTTTTTCATTGAATAAATCTCCTGCGATTGCATTAATAAGGTTTAGCCCGGATTTCCCAGGTAAATCCGGGGTCAAACAGCCGAACCAATCGCGTCAATCAAGATTTCCTTGGGCTGTACACCGACAAAACGCCGCACTTCATTTCCATCTTTGAACAATAGAAGTGTGGGAATAGCCTGCACGCCAAATCGTCCGGCAACGCCTCCGGCCTCATCAACATTGACCTTAGCAATCTTCGCCTGGCCATCAACGCTCTCGCCTACTTCCTGCAAAATAGATCCCTGCATTCCACAAGGTCCGCACCACGGAGCCCAGAAATCAACGAGTGTTACGCCATTAGCTATAGCCGCATCAAACTGACTGTCACTTAGTTCTGTTACTTTCTTATCCTGCATTGTTTTTGTCTCCAAAACTTTCGTATAAATTCCTGATTTGTTATTTGCCCGATAGCTGTTTTCAACTTTTCTTGCTTTTGTAATGGTCGTGAATGCAGTGCAAGAGTCTTATGACGCTCCTGTCTTCTATTCGATAGTACACTTTCGCTCCATCCCGGCGGCAATTCAGAACACCTTTGTCCTTCATCATGTTGAGTTGCTGACTCGTGATAGCTTGCTTGCCGCCCAGAGCCGTTACTATATCGCCGACACACATTTCCTTTGTCTCCAGCAGCTCGATGATCTGCAGCCGAACCGGATGGGCCACAGCCTTCAAAACCTCAGCCACATGTTCTGCTACCTTCTTATCCATCGTAAAATCTCACAAAAAATTTGTGTTATATTACTATATAGTAATAATTCGATACATCTCGCTGATTGTTCGCAAAAAAATAAAAATATTTCAGGCAATACTTCGGACGAAACTCATCTGAGAAGTCCGGACGCGCTCTATGTCTTTTGCATTTATAGACTTAACCGTGTCTTTCCGAATGATAGTGACTAAAAAATTAGCTACAATTTTTATCGACCATTTTCGAGGAGATGCAAGGACTGATAATATTCATCTTTTTGTAAAGAATATTGGGACTTTCGATTTTTTTATGCTTGACAATTTAAAAGCATGACAGTTAAATTAGGACATAAAGGCAAGCTGGCGGAAGCTTGTGACAAAAGGATTTGTTCAAAGAAAAGGAATGGATAAAATGAAGGATTTATTTACCACCGGGGAAGCTGCGGAGATTTGCAGAATAAGCCAGCAGACAATAATCCGTTGCTTCGACGCCGGTCGGCTGGAGGGATTTCGTGTTCCCGGCTCAAGATTCCGGAGGATTCCGCGCCAGAATCTTGTCAAGTTTATGAAGGACAACAAGATCCCCCTCGATTCCATCGAGTCCGGCAAGAGGAAAATTCTTATCGTCGACGACGATGCCGAAATCATCGAGCTAATAGTCGATGTTCTTAGTCGGGACGGCAGGTTCGAGACAAAAACCGCATCGAGCGGTTACGAGGCGGGAATGGCTACCCAGCGGTTTCGGCCCGAATTGATATTGCTCGATTATATGCTGCCAGACGTCAACGGCAACGTTGTCTGCCAGACGATCAGAAAAAATCCCGAATTCGAGAACATCAGAATTATTATTGTAAGCGGCGTTGTGAAACAGGAAGAAATTGCTCAGTTGCTTAAATCCGGCGCTCAGGATTTCATAAGAAAGCCGTTCGACGTCGCCGAACTCACCGGCAAAATCACCTCGGTCCTGCAGATGAAATAACACAATGCAACCGGTGGGGCTGCTCGAAATCTCGATGATCGATAAAGAACATGGACGACGATATGCCGGACAGATTATCTAACACAAAAATCGCGGCGCAACAGGTAGAGCTTGCTGTTGGCCGGCTCGACTCACTCTCAACGTTGCCCTGCGTGGGAGCGAAGCTGTTTTCCAGGCTCCGGCAGGGCCAGTTCTCGTCTTCATCGATTATCGATATTATAGAATCGGACCCCGCGCTGACAGCCGGAACGCTTTCGCTTGTCGGCCGGCGCGGCCTTATCCGGCCCGGCGGAAGATTTTCACTCCATCAGGCGCTTGATAAGCTTTCGATGCACGAGGTTCGCGATATTGCTCTGTCGATGAAAATCATGCCGGTCTTCGAGACGAGCGATGATGTTGCCGGCTATAGCATCCAGTCTCGAAAAGGACTTATGCTTCACAGCCTCGCGGTTGCCTGTTGTGCTAAAGAAATCGCCGATATCGCTTCGCCGCAAATAGACTCGGAGTTGGCGTACTGTGCCGGTTTGCTGCACGACATAGGAAAATTCGCACTGCAGGAGGCGATGCCGAAAAGTTTTATCCGTATTGTCGAAGAAGCCGAATCGGCAGAACAATCATCCTGTGTCATCGAGCAGGAGCATCTCGGCTGCGACCATGCGATAATCGGCAGACATCTGGCTCAAAGGTGGCGGCTTGCGAATCAAATTGCGCTTGCAATATGGCTACATCACAGTGAAGTTGTCGCCATCTCCGACGAGATGCCTGAAACAAAAATCGCCGCGGTGATACAATTAGCCGATTCGATGTCACGGGAGTTGAATATCGGCTCCTCCGGTAGTTTCGATACACCCGGGCCGCCGGAACCGATAGCCGAGTTCCTGGGGATTCAGATCGATCAGCTTCAGGAGATTCGTCACAGTCTTCCGGCGGCGCTCGGCCGGAGGTCCTCAGTGCTGGGCCTCGATGTACCCGACAACGTAACGGAGTATTGTCAGTCCGCTCACGCCGTCGCGGCACGTTTCGCTCGTCAGCAGGCGGAACTGTCCGATGAAAATCGCCGGCTTCAAAGCGCTTCGAGCCACCTCGATTTCGCGGCGGATTTTCTGCTGGGCGTCAGCCGGTCTGCCGCTGCAATAGATATAGCGGAAAACTTCGCCGCCCGCTGGCAGAAGTTCTATCAGACAGGAATGCTCTGCCTGTATCTGGCTCCGTCGAACGGACTTGAAACACTCGAAGCCGTAGTTGTGGAAAACCTCGCCCAATGTAGTATTGTCACCCTTAATGTCCCCGCCAATACGCCGGCCGTACCGAAAGCGATAGCAAACGACTTTGCGATTTTGAACGCTCATGACCATATCGGCTGGCTGTTCGAGCAACTCCAAGCCGACTTCGACCGGAATCGAACCAAGCTTCTGCCGCTGCTTTCCAACGGCAGGGCGGTTGGGGCAATCGCGTTCGAGCTTAATTATCCGAGTGACACCGAATTGTTCGCCGAAAGGTTCAGGACATCCGCCTCGATAGCGGCGATTATTTTGGACATGGCGCTGGGGCGGCAAAATCAGCAGAATTATGCCGAGCATTTTGCGCGGCTCATTTCAAAACCAGCTCCGGCGGCCAGCCCCCCGGACGCTGGGGTGTCCGACCGGATAAAACCGGCGGAGGATTCGTTGAATGCCCTGGCCGAGATGGCGGCGGGCGCGGCGCACGAGCTGAACAATCCGCTGGCAGTGATATCGGGCAGGGCGCAATTGCTCGCTGAAGCGCAGAGTGACCAGGAAACGAAGGAAATCTTAAAACAGATTTATGAGAATGCACGAGAGGCATCCGGGATTATCGAAGACCTGATGAGTTTCGCCGAACCGCGTCAGCCCAGGGCCGCCCGGACGGATGTTAAAAAAATGCTCGATGAGGCGGTGCAGTTGACCAGCAGAAAGACGAATATTGAAAGTCTCGATGTCAATATCGAAGTTGCCGGCCACGTCGAGAACGTTTTTATAGACTCGGCCCAGATTGTATCGGCAATCGCAAATGTTATTTCCAACGCCGTCGAATCTTACGGCGACAAATCCGGGCCGATAGAAATCACCGCCGGCACCGATGAATCGGGCGAGCTGGTGAAATTGACAATCAAAGACCAGGGCTGCGGAATGGATGCTGAAACGCTGAAAAAGGTGACTCAGCCGTTTTTCTCGGCAAAACCGGCGGGGCGAAAACGTGGAATGGGGCTTGCCTACGCCGCACGGTTCATACAAATAAATAAAGGCTTCCTTAACATCGCAAGCAAGCCTGATAGTGGGACTACCGTGACAATTTATCTGCCCCTCGAATAAGTGCCGGTTCTTTAATTTCGGGATTAGCGGAAGTATCCGCCAAATGCTGCTTAATACAAATTGGGTTTAGTTCTTGCGCCACACTGTCATTCCCGCGAAGGCGGGAATCCAGTTTTTGTTCCATTCCGTAGTCTTAGTAAAGATTCGGCAGCCGGTTTTCAACGATGGTCATCGGCCAGCTCGAACAT
>DAOVMB010000302.1 GCA_030630905.1 Sedimentisphaerales bacterium | reverse complement strand
CTCATCAAATCAGCCAAAGCCGCGAAGAAACTCGGCGTCGAGGTCGTTAACGGTTTTACCGGCAGCTCGATCTGGCACATGGTTTACTCGTTCCCGCCGGCCTCGCCGGAGATGATCGATGCGGGCTACGCCGATTTCGCCAAGCGCTTCAAGCCCATCCTCGATGCCTTTAAGGCTGAGGGCGTCAAGTTTGCCCTGGAAGTGCATCCTACGGAGATTGCTTTTGATATCGCCTCGGCGCAGCGGGCAATCGATGCCGTAAAAGGGCATAAATCCTTCGGTTTCAATTACGATCCCAGCCATCTCGGCTACCAGGGTGTGGACTACGTCAAGTTCATCCGTACTTTCAGCGACCGTATCTTCCACGCCCACATGAAGGACGTCTGGTGGGGTCACGGGGACGGTACAGTTGGTGTCTTCGGCGGCCATACCGAGTTCGCCGACCCGCGCCGCTACTGGGATTTCCGGTCGATCGGCCACGGCGATATCAACTTCGAGGAAATCATCGTTGCTTTGAACGATATCGGCTATCAAGGCCCGCTTTCTGTGGAGTGGGAAGACAGCCGAATGGACCGCGAGCACGGGGCGGCAGAGGCCTGCGAGTTCTTCAAGAAAGCCGACTTCAAGCCGTCTCAGGTCGCCTTCGATGCTCAGTTTGACAAATAATTCGGATAAAACCGTAGGGTGGGGCTTGCCCCACCTCGAATAAGGCCAAGGGCTATGATCGGTGGGCTAAAGCCCACCTTGCATAGATTAAGAGAGAGTTGATTATGACTGATGGGAATCGTATCAACCGGCGGCAGTTTATCACAAGGACAGCCAGCGCAGCTTTTGGGGCAATAAGTTTCCCGTACATCATTCCATCGTCGGCTCTTGGACAGGCCGGCAATGTCGCGCCGAGCAACCGGATAACTATGGGTTGTATCGGCGTAGGCGGCATGGGCACAAATAATATGAGAGGATTTATGTCCAATCGCGATGTGCAGGTCGTGGCCGTTTGTGATGTTGTAAAAGCCAGCGACCAGTACGGGCACTGGTATAAAAGAGGATGGAAAGGTTCATGGTTTGGGCGTGAACCGGCACAGAATATTGTCGAAGAGCACTATGCCGGCCGGAAAGAATCCGGCACCTTTAAAGGATGCTCTGCTTATCTCGATTTTCGCCGGCTTCTGGCCCGAGACGACATTGACGCTGTCTGTATTACTACTCCTGACCACTGGCATGCCATACCTGTGATTATGGCGGCAAGGGCCGGCAAGGATATTTACTGCGAAAAACCGTTGAGCCTGACAATCGCTGAGGGCCGGGCCATGGTCGAGGCCGTCCGGCGCTACGGCGTCGTTTTCCAGACAGGCAGTCACCATCGATCCGCGGATCAACATTTACGTTTTGTCTGCGAACTGATACGTAACGGGCGAATCGGTGAGTTGAAAAGAATCGTTGTATTCCTCGGCGGCAGCGGCATCCACGGCCCTTGGCATCCCATGGGCGTGCCGAAGGATTTTGATTACAATATGTGGCTCGGTCCCGCTGCCTGGGCGCCGTATCACGAAGACCGCTGTCTTTACAGCTTTCGTTACATTCTTGATTATTCGGGTGGGGAAACGACGAACACAGGTGCGCATTGTTACGACATAGCCCAATGGGCCAACGATACGGAACACACCGGGCCGGTGGAGATCGAAGATTTGGGTGCTGAATTTCCCGGAGATGGCCTTTACACTGCGCCAAATAAGATTCACTTCCGGGCCAGATACGCTAATGGAGTAGAGCTGATTAACCAGCCGTTTGGTCGCGGCGAGACACGGCGTTTCGCGCGTTTTGAGGGCAGCGAAGGATGGATTGATGCCGGTTGGGGGACATTTAGAACTCATCCGGAGTCGCTGAAAACATCCGTGATAGGGCCGAATGAGGTTCACCTATACGAGAGTAATGACCACAAGCGAAACTTCCTCGATTGCATCAAGACGCGGCACGAGCCGATAACATCTGTGGAAGTCGGCCATCGCTCCTGCACCGTCTGTCACCTGGGAAATATCGCCATGATTCTCAAGCGAAAATTGCGTTGGGACCCTGATAAAGAACACTTCGTCAACGACAACGAAGCCAACCGTATGCTGAGCAAACCGATGCGGGCGCCCTGGCACCTTTGACATTTACTATTTATTGTTCGGATAGTGAGGAGTTTTTATGATAAAGGAAAGAGAACTTAATCGGCGCCAGTTCATCAAACAAGTTGCCGGAACCACAGCGGCGGCGATGGTTTTTCCGTACATTGTTCCGGCGTCTGCATTAGGCCGAGCCGGCAATGCTGCGCCGAGCGAGAAAATTACGCTGGGCTTTATCGGCACGGGCAAGCAGAGCAAGCATCTGATGAGGTCTTTTCTGAATTCTCCCGGCACTCACGTTGTTGCCGGCTGCGACGTTGACAAACTTAAACTCGAACGCGGCAAGAAAATTGTCGAAGACCACTATGCCGGCAAGAATGGCGGTTCATACAAGGGGTGTGATACGTATGGTGATTTCCGTGACCTGCTTGCTCGGGATGATATTGATGCCGTAGTCATATCGACCCCTGATCACTGGCATGCTATTACGGTCATTCAGTCGGCCGAGGCCGGCAAGGACATCTATTGTGAAAAGCCCCTTTCGCAAACCATTGCCGAGGCAAGAGCGATGGTTAATGCGGTCAGGCGCTACGGGCGGGTCTTCCAGACCGGCAGCATGCAGCGCTCCGACTGGCATTTCCGTCTGGGCTGCGAACTGGTCCTTAACGGCTATATCGGCGAATTAAAACACGTGACCGTCGGTGTTGGCGGACCCGCCGCAAATCCGCCACTTCCCGCTCAGCCGGTGCCTGATTACCTCGATTGGAACATGTGGCTCGGCCCGGCGCAGTGGAGGACTTATCACTCGGAACTGTCCCCGCACCTGAGCTGGGACGGCTTTCCTCATTGGCGCAATAACAGCCGTTTCGGCGGCGGCGGCATGACCGACTGGGGTGCGCACCACTTCGATATCGCCCAGTGGGGTATGGGAATGGACGAGAGCGGCCCGGTTGAAATTATTCCGCCGGACGGCAAAGATTATAAAGTGCTCACCTATAAATACGCAAGCGGCGTTACGATGACGCGTGATAAGGCAAACGGAGTTTTATTTACCGGCACCAAAGGCGAGGTCGAAACCAATCGCGGGCATCTGCGCACCGTGCCTGAGAACCTCAAGAATAAGCAGCTCGATCCCAATGAAATTCATCTGTACGAATGCAGGAACCATTACACCGACTGGCTGGATGCTGTACGCAAGCGCAGCAAGCCGATTTGCGATATAGAAACCGGCTGCCGTTCTGTTTCGGTTTGCCATTTGGGTAATATCGCTTATAGGCTTGGTCGGCCGCTAAAGTGGAACCCGAAAGGTGAAGAGTTTGTCGGAGACGCCGGAGCTAATCGTTTACTTTCACGACCCATGCGCAGTCCCTGGCACCTCTGAAATTTATGATTTGCGATTTACGATTTACGATTTATGATTTATGAATAGAGGCGTTTTATGATAAAGAGAAAAGAAATGAACCGGCGCCGGTTCCTGAAAAATGCAACCGGAATTACCGCCGGAGCGATTGCATTTCCGTATATTGTTTCTTCGTCGGCGTTGGGTAATGCCGGAAACGTAGCGGCGAGCAACAGAATTGTGATGGGATGCATCGGTATGGGCGGCATGGGAACCGGTGACATGCGCGGTTTCCTTAGCAAGAAAGAAATTCAGGTTGTGGCCGTCTGCGATGTCGATAAGAGCCAGCGCGACAAGGCCAAGAAGAACGTTGACGAGAAGTACAAGAATAACGACTGCAAAACGTACATGGATTTCCGGGAAGTAATCGCACGCGATGATATCGATTCACTGTCGCTGGCAATGCCGGACCACTGGCATTCTATTCCTGCCGTCATGGGCGCCCGCGCCGGCAAGGATATCCATGCGCAAAAGCCGCTGGCCCGCACTATTGCAGAAGGGCGCGCCATCTGTGACGCGGTCAAGCGTTACGGCATCATCTGGCAAACAGGAAGTCAGCAGCGCTCGGGCCGGGATTTCCATCGCGCCTGTGAGCTGGTTCGCAACGGGCGCATCGGTAAGGTAACTCGAGTTGAGGTTGGCCTTCCGACCGGAGGCGGCTCCGACAATAAACCCGTCCAGCCGATACCCGAAGGTGTGAACTGGAATTTCTGGCTCGGCCCGGCTCCCTGGGTGCCGTACAGAGGCATTATGCACTGGAACTGGCGATGGATGATGGACTACTCCGGCGGACAACTAACCGACTGGGCGGGCCATCACATCGACATTGCTCACTGGGGTCTGGACCTGGAGCGCACCGGGCCGGTCGAGATAGAAGGGGCAGGTGTTTAT
>DAOVMB010000156.1 GCA_030630905.1 Sedimentisphaerales bacterium | reverse complement strand
TCACGATATTAGCAATCTCGGCATCAGTTCAGGCCACCGACTGGCCTCAGTGGCGAGGGCCATTCTTCAACGGCTCCACGGATGAAACAAATCTGCCGGACTCCTGGGGCGAGACGGAAAACGTCGCCTGGATCAGCCCGCTTCCGGGTCCCAGCGGCGCCACGGCGATTATCTCTAACGGCAAAGTGTTTGTCACCTCGATGGTCGGGCGAGGCCCTGATTATGTCGCTTTGTGCTTCGATGCAAAGGACGGCAAAAAGCTCTGGGAACGGCAGACCGGATCCGATTCACGCCGCTTCCCCCGCAATAATATGGCGTCCCCTTCACCCGTAGCAAACGGTAAACACGTATTTTTCCTGTACGCCAGCGGAGACCTGGTCGGCTTCGATTATGACGGCAACAAGCTCTGGTCGCGCAACATCGAAGCCGAATACGGCAACCTCGCCCTGCAGTTTGGTTACGGTTCAAGCCCTTTGCTGTACAAAAACAAGCTCTATATCATTGCTATTCGCCGAAACAAACCCTACCGCCCGCCTGAGGCTGAAGAACCGCTGGATTCGTACATAATGGCGCTGGACCCGGAAACCGGCAAAACTATTTGGAAGCAGCAGCGGAAAACCGATGCTTTTGACGAAGCAATGGAGACTTACAGCACGCCCATTCCTTTCGTCTATGACAGCCATGTGGAAATCCTCAATACAGGCGGAGACTTCGTCACCGCGCACGACTCCGAGACCGGTAAGGAGTTGTGGCGTTTCGAATACTGGACAAGAAAAATAAGAAATTCGCGAATCATCCCTTCTCTGGTTACCGGAGACGGACTGATATTCGGCACGAGACATAAGCACGGCAAAGTTTATGCTCTCAAGCCCGGCAGCGCCGAAAATCCGTCCGAGGCCCGCATCGTCTGGGAATTCGACGGGCCGTCGCCGGATTGCACTACACCGCTTTATTATCAGAATCGACTGTACGTACTGAACGGTATCCGGAGCGGAAAGGTGGTTACTTGCCTTGACCCAAAAACCGGAAGCCGGATTTGGCAGGGTAAAATCGGCGGCCGAGGGCCATGGCGCGCCTCGCTGACCGGCGCCGACGAAAAACTTTACTGTATCAATGAGACCGGGGAAATCGTCGTGCTGGACGCTGGCGGCGACAAATTCAAAATCATATTCGAAACCAAAATCAACGAGACTCCTATCCAGTCCTCAATTTCCGTCGCTGATGGGCGTCTGTTCATCCGCACGGCAAAAAATCTTTACTGCATCGGCAAATAAGGGAGAAATCATGAACAAAACAAGTTTGATAGTGTGCCTGCTTGTGCTGGCGTATTCGCCGGCCACCGGGCAGGGGGGTGCTGGCGAAATTTGGCCTGGTTCGTCGTGGGAGCGGGCAACGCCGGAGCAGGTGGGGATGGATGCAACCATGCTAAAGAGGGCGCGTGACTTTGCGCTGACCGGCGCCGGCTCGGGATGCGTCGTCCGTGGCGGCAGGCTCATTATGCAGTGGGGCGACCAAAAGAAGCGTTACGACCTGAAGTCAACAACGAAAGCAATCGGCGTCACCGCTGTTGCTCTGGCGCTCAAAGACGGTAAATTCAAAAGCCTCCGGGACCCGGCAAAGAAATATCATCCGGGCTTTGGTATTCCACCTGAGTCTAATGCACAGACCGGATGGCTTGATAAGATAACGCTGTTTCACCTCGCCACTCAGACCGCCGGTTTCGACAAGAACGGTGGGTACACCAAACTGATGTTCACACCCGGCACAAAGTGGGCGTACAGCGACGGCGGACCGAACTGGTTGGCCGAGTGCGTCACGTTAGCTTACGGACAAGACGTTCAAGAACTGATGTTCGAGCGTGTCTTTGGCCCGATTGGTATCGGCAGAGACGATTTGACGTGGCGCGGCAATGCATATCGACCGAAAGAGATTGACGGCGTTAAACGGCGGGAGTTCGGCTCAGGCATCAATGCCAATGTCAACGCGATGGCCCGCATCGGGTATCTCTACCTGCGGCGAGGCCGATGGTACAACAAGCAGATCATTCCCGCATCTTTTGTCGATATGGCGCGAACGGTGCCGGAAGCGGTGGGAGGGCTACCGGTCGTCAAGAGTGAAAGCTACTTCAACGCATCAGACCATTACGGCCTGTTGTGGTGGAACAATGCCGATGGGACTATGGCAAACGTCCCGCGTGACACCTATTGGTCGTGGGGGCTGTACGATAGTCTGATCGTCGTGATGCCGAGTCTTGATATTGTCGCAGCACGAGCGGGCAAGTCACTGAACAAAGCTCGCAATTCCAGCTATAAGGCCATCGAGCCATTTATCGAGCCGATTGTTCTGTCTTTGAGGGAGAAAAAGCAATGAGTTTTAAAAGAACAGTTGCAAGCCTGTTGGTCATTATTTGTTTGTTTGAGTGTGCCTCGGCTGGGCAGGGGGGCTTCGAATGGCAAAAGGCATCCCCGGAGGCCGAAAGGATGTCGTCACAGAAACTCGATGCGGCAAGAGACGTTCTTTCCAAGAAAGGGACAAAATCATTTCTGGTCATCAGGAACGACAAGATAGTCTATGAATGGTACGCTCCCGGCTTTGGACCAGAGAAGAAGCACTACACCGCTTCGATGGCAAAGGCCCTGGTCGGTGGCGTCTCTCTGATGCTCGCATTAAACGACGAACGGCTCAGCGCCGATGACCCGGCCTGCAAATACATTCCCGAGTGGAAGGGACATCCGCAGAAATCAAAAATCACCATCCGTCATTTGGCGACACATTCATCCGGCATCGAAGACGCCGAGCAGGATGGTATCGGCCATTTCGATCTGCCCGGCTGGAAGGGACAGTTCTGGAAGCAGAATCCCGATCCTTTCACCGTCTCGCGAGACGAAGCGCCGGTGATATTCGAGCCCGGCACCAAATACGCCTACAGCAATCCCGGTATGGCGATGCTTTCTTACGCCGTCACAGCCGGCCTGCGGGGCGCAGAACACACCGACATCCGAACGTTGCTGCGGCAGAGAATAATGAAGCCTATCGGTGTAAAAGACAGTGACTGGTCCATCGGGTACGGCAAAACCTTCGAAGTCAACAACCTGAACCTTGTCGCCAACTGGGGTGGCGGCGGTTACACCGCCCGAGCCGTGGCGCGGGTAGGGCGGCTCATGCTGCGAAAAGGTGATTGGCAGGGCCGGCAGCTCGTCGATTCGGAGTGGGTCGAAGAAGTGGTCAGGTTTGCCGGCACGCCTTTGCCCGACCGGCCAGGCGGAAATCCAGCGCCGGCGTCGGGTCTCGGCTGGTGGACCAATTTCGATGGTGTGTGGACGAACGTACCGCGCGATGCCTTTGCGGGAGCGGGAGCCGGAAACCAGGTGCTACTGGTCGTTCCGAGCCTGGACCTTATCGTTGTGCGGAACGGCTCCAATTTGTTCGACAGTTCGAAAGGCGAAGGATTCTGGGCCGGAATAGAGCTGTATTTATTCAATCCCGTAATGGGCGCTGTCGTCTGCTCACCTTATCCGACCAGCCCTGTGATAAAAGGTATTAGGTGGGCGCCGGCAAAGACGATTGTCCGCAAAGCAAAGGGCAGTGACAACTGGCCTATCACCTGGGCCGATAACGACAATCAATACACTGCATACGGGGACGGTTGGGGATTCGAGCCAAAGACTAAAGAAAAGCTCAGTCTCGGCATTGCCAAAATCATCGGTTCACCGCCCGATTTCAACGGGACCAACGTCCGCACGGAGACCGGCGAACGCGTGGGGCAGGGGGCCAGGGGCGCGAAGGCCAGCGGTATGTTGATGGTTGACGGCGTGCTTTATATGCTCGTTCGCAATACCGGCAATTCACAACTCGCCTGGTCCACTGACCACGGTGAGAGCTGGACGTGGTGCGACTGGAAATTCACGGCAGGTTTTGGTGCCCCTACCTTTTTGAACTTCGGCAAGAACTATGCCGGGGCGCCGGATCGGTTCGTCTATATCTATTCACATAACGCCGACAGCGCTTACGAGCCGGCGGACGAGATGGTCATGGGGCGGGTGCCAAAGAATGAAATCAGGAATCGCGGTGCTTATGAATTTTTCAAGGGCATTGATAATTCAGATCGTCCTGTCTGGACTAAAAATATCCGTGAAAGGGGAGCGGTTTTTGTTAATCCCGGCAATTGTTATCGCTCCCAAATCAGTTATAATATGGGGCTAAAAAGATATCTATGGTGTCAGGTTCTGCCGGCGAGTAAACACCCGCAAGGCACTCGTTTCCAAGGCGGCTTCGGCGTCTATGATGCACCGCAACCCTGGGGACCTTGGACGACCGTATATTACACGGAAGAATGGGACGTCGGGCCGGGTGAGACAAACTCATTTCCCACTAAGTGGATAAGCAATGACGGCAAAACCTGCCACTTGCTCTTTTCGGGCGACGATTGCTTTTCCGTTCGCAAAGCGGAATTGATGGCGACAGAGTAAGAACGTTCAATTCACCGGCCTGCTACGACTTACAAAAATCTGTGGACAGGCTGATTTTATACAGGTAAGTTACTGGCAAGCCATAAGCATGCTGGCTTCGAAAATCATCTATGCAGGGGCTAATACGCATGAAAGAAGACACAAAAAACAGTAGCGACCTGACAATTAAGAAACCGCCAATTGGTCTTGCTGCATTCGCGATGGTGGGGCCGTCCTTTGTCTGGGCGGCGGAATATATCGGTTCGGGCGAGGTCATCCTGGCGACGCGCACGGGAGCAATTCTCGGCACGGCGGTGCTCTGGGCGATCGTAGTTGGAATTTTCCTGAAGTTCTGGATCGGCATGAGCGGGGCACGTTATACCGTCTGCACGGGCGAAGGGATGATCGATATGTTCAGCCGGATGCCGGGACCGAAGCACTGGGCCGTGTGGGTCGTTCTGGTAATACAGTTCATTGCCGGGACGTTTTCCATCGGGGCGGTCGTGACAGCAGCGGGCGTGTTTGTCAGCAGTCTCTTTCCAGCTCAGATGATTCCGGAGTCGATGACAAATATATTCCCCGGTCTGTGCGGCTGGGTAGTGACGGTCGTGGCGGTTGCCGTGGTCTGGTCGGGGCTTTTCAACGTGCTCAAAATCGTGATGAGCTTTCTCGTATTAATTGTTGTCCTGGGCGTGCTATACGTAGCGGCCCATGTCTTTCCGGGTATCGGCGCGTTATTAAAGAGCCTTACTTTTAGTGTGCCGGCAGTACCCGAATGGGCTGCGTCCATGGATAAGGTCAGCGATAACCCGTGGAAAGAAATCCTGCCGCTGTTGGGCTGGGGCGCGGGGGGTTTTGCCAGCCAGGTCTGGTACACATACTGGGTACTCGGAGCAGGCTACGGGGCCGCGGCGGGGCGCGGTTACGGCAGAGCAGCCGATGTGGCGAGCCTGCGATCAATGTCGCGCGATGCAGCGGAAAAAATCAAGGGATGGTGCCGGGTGCTGTATATCGATTCGTCTCTGGCCGTAGTGATTGGGATCGTGGCGACAGGTGCATTCTTCATCGCCGGCGCTGGTGTGCTTGGGCCTGAGAAAATCGCACCCGAAGGCCCGGATGTGGCTATTAAGCTCTCGACGGTGTTCTCGTCGAGATGGGGGTCGTGGGGCGGCTTTTTGTTTATGTTAGCTGGAGCGGCGGCGCTGATTTCCACGCAGATCGGCCAATTGGCGGGCTGGCCTCGACTGCTGGCCGATTCGTGCCGAATCTGCATACCGGGTTTCAATAAGCGGCTCTCGTGGAAATGGCAGTTCCGGCTGTTTTTGCTCTTCTTTTTGTGTGCGAACATGGTCATCGTTTTTTGCTTCAAAGATAAGCCCGTGGTCCTGGTGCAGTTCGCCGCTCTGCTGGACGGCCTGCTCCTGACTCCGCTGCAGGCGATCCTGGTGGCGGTCGGTCTATTTGTAGTGATGCCCAAGTTGCTCAGTGCAGAGGCCGCGCGCGTGCTCAAACCGAATTGGATATTTGCAGTCGGACTGGTAATTGCGTTTCTTGTGTTCGGCTATTTCTGCATCGTCCAGATGCCGGCGGTCTTATTTCAAAAGTAAGTGCGGCTTGTTTAATACGGGAGGCGTTTTTATTATGGGCTTTGAAGATGTGGATAAGCTGAAACTTGTTACGTATTGCGGTCTATATTGCGGACTTTGCGCCCAACGCGGGCGTATTCCCCGCCAAGCTGATGCTCTCAGGGAATCAATGGCCAAAGAAGGTTATGAGGCCTGGGGTAAAGAAATTCCAGGCTTTAATGAATTCTGGGAGTTTCTCATTAATCTATGCGACCCTGAAAAAAGCTGTGCCGGATGTCGGCAGGGGGGCGGTCCTCCCTTTTGCTCAATACGAAAATGTGCCCGTGAGTGTAAAGTTAATATTTGTGTCTTTTGTGAGAATTATCCCTGCGAACGTATTA